>NZ_LKCP01000083.1:0-72106 GCF_001518755.1 Bacillus sp. AM 13(2015)
ACCATGTGTAAGCTGGCAGGAATAAGAAGTAATTTAAAATGCTCATCATCACAGTCATAAGCAATGTACCCGCGATCATAGACCATGCCATCCCTTTTGCTGATTTGATTTTTTTGAACATAAAGGCGACTGGCAAGATAAATAATGTGCCTGCAATGAAGTTCGCGACTTGCCCAACTGGAACGCCGGACATACTGCCTTGAATGAGGTAATGCAGTACATTTTTTAATGCCTCAACAGCAATTCCTGCACCCGGTCCATAAATTAAAATTGCGATAATCGCCGGGATATCACTGAAATCAATTTTCAAATACGCTGGAAGACCCGGGAAAGGGAAATCCAATAAAATTAATACAAACGAAATACTGCTGAGCATACTGGTAACGACTAAACGCTTTACTTTACTTTGATTCAATATTCTCTCTCCTTTTCGATCAAATCTTTCGAAAAGAGGATTGTTCCATTTTAGCCACAAAAAAACCGCCCTTAAAAACAGGAGCGGGGAAATTGGGCTAGACAAATAAACGTGTAAACATCATTGTTTTCAACGTTTATGAACCTCCATCTTCTCCCATCCAGACTATACTGTCGGCTTCGGAATCACACCGAATCCTGCCAAAAAGGCTCGCGGGCTTAGAGACTATGCTCATCACCGCCGGTAGGGAATTACACCCTGCCCCGAAGATTGATCATTATTCAATTCGACATCATTATATATGATATATGAGCATTTGTACAGATAAAAATCCTGAGCAAATTCATCAGTTTTAAGAAATCGTAAAAAACACAAAAATTCTAATGACAAATGCGCAAAAATTGGTTATCTTTTGTTTAAAGGTGTTCATTCTTTATAAAGACACAAAGAAATGTTCGTGTTTTCTTTTTCACTTTACTGCTTTAATTTGATTGACACAGTGAAAAGGAATATGGTAAATTATCAGATATTTATGACGTTTATTTTAGGAGGAAATCTTACGATGTTTCGAGTATTAGTCTCAGATAAGATGAGCAATGATGGTCTTCTACCACTTTTAGAATCAGATTTTGTTGAAATTGTCCAAAAAAATGTAGCAGAAGCAGAAGATGAATTACACACGTTTGATGCCTTACTTGTCAGAAGTGCCACGAAAGTAACGAAAGAGCTTTATGAAAAAATGACTTCATTAAAAATTGTCGGCCGTGCCGGTGTGGGAGTAGACAATATTGACATTGATGAAGCAACCAAGCATGGCGTCATTGTGATCAATGCACCAAACGGTAATACGATCTCGACAGCTGAGCATACGTTCGCCATGATTTCATCACTTATGCGTCATATTCCGCAAGCCAATATTTCTGTCAAATCAAAAGAATGGAACAGAGGTGCATATGTTGGTGCTGAGCTTTACGGAAAATCTCTTGGGATTGTCGGCTTAGGCAGAATCGGAAGTGAAATCGCCCAGCGTGCAAGAGCGTTTGGCATGACAGTCAACGTGTTTGATCCATTTCTCACAAAGGAACGTGCAGAAAAAATTGGCGTCAATGCGAAATCACTCGATGAAGTACTCGAAGTATCAGATATTATTACTGTACATACGCCATTAACAAAAGAAACAAGAGGACTTCTCAATAAAGAAACGATTGCAAAAACGAAAAAAGGTGTTCGCCTTGTAAACTGTGCACGCGGCGGCATTATTGACGAAGCTGACCTTCTTGAGGCACTTGAAAGCGGCCATGTCGCAGGAGCTGCGCTCGATGTATTCGAGGTAGAACCCCCAACTGATAATCCGCTTGTGGATCATCCACACGTCATTGCAACTCCGCATCTTGGTGCCTCTACAAAAGAAGCACAATTAAATGTAGCAGCGCAAGTATCTGAAGAAGTCCTTCAATTTGCCAAAGGCCTTCCTGTCATGTCATCTATTAATCTACCAGCGATGACAAAAGACGAATTCAAAAAGATTCAGCCTTATCATCAGTTTGCAGGAAAACTTGGACGTCTTGTCTCTCAATCAATGAGAGAACCTGTAAAAGAAGTAGGCATTTCTTATGAAGGCTCTATTTCAAAACTCGAAACATCCTTTATCACAAAAAGTCTCCTCTCAGGCTTTTTAAAAGAGCGCGTTGATTCAACTGTGAATGAAGTAAATGCTGGAATGGTCGCAAAAGAACGCGGCATTAGCTTTAGTGAGAAAATTTCTTCCAGCGAATCTGGCTACGAAAACAGTATTTCTATTGAAGTCAAAGGTGACCTTTCAACCTTTACTCTAAAAGCGACTTACATCCCGCATCTAGGGGAACGCGTTGTTTCTATTAATGGATTTAATATTGATTTTTATCCAGATGGACACCTTGTCTACATCCAGCATACAGATGCACCTGGTGTGATTGGAAAGGTTGGACAGATTTTAGGCGACCATGATGTCAACATCGCAACAATGCAGGTAGGACGTAAAGAAAAAGGCGGCGAAGCCATTATGATGCTTTCGTTCGATAAGCATCTAGAGGATGAAATTGTGAAAAAATTAACGGAAGTACAGGATATTCTATCTGTCCGCCTGATTGACCTTTAAAAAACAGTGATAAACCTCATGCAAAAGCATGAGGTTTATTTTTTTGAAACCATTAAACGGTCTCCTGTTCGAATGAGGTGAGTGGTCAGCTCATTGATCTTTTTCAATTGTTCCACAGTCATTTCATGCGCCTTTGCTATTGACCAAAGAGTGTCCCCTTTTTGAATGACATATGTATTTTTTTCATGTCCATTTACATGAAGAGCTGGCTCTTTGAAACGTTCCACTGCAATCATTTTGAGCGGATCTATCGCATCCTCTTTGCTGACTGACCAATTGCCACGATGTACCTCAAAATGCAAATGAGTGCCTCTAGAGGCTCCTGTGTTGCCAATGATGCCAATCGGCTGCCCTGCTTGTACATGGTCACCCTTTTTCACAAAACGCTCGTGTAAATGAGCATAGACGGTTTCGTATCCGTTTGGATGCTGAATAAACACAACCTCTCCATATGTAGCCGATACATACGAACGCGTAACCACACCTTCACTTGCAGCAAAAATGGATTCTCCTTCTGGCGCAGCTATATCTAATCCCTTATGCGAGCCGCCCCTTGTCCCAAACAAGTCAGTGACTTCTCCTTTCACTGGCTCCACCCATTCGTTTGTCTGCTGCGCATGGGCAAATGGTGCTAAGATGAAGAACAAAAAACAGCTTGCACCTATGAAGCAATACCTTTTCATCAGTGACTCCCCTTCTTTGAGGTTCTTTTCATGGCAGCTTAGTATACAGCAAGAAGGCTATTTTCTATACATTAAAAAAGAACGCAATGACTTACTTGCGTCCTTTAACGATCTTTGATGACAACTGGATTCGGCAGAGCCGGTACCTCTATTGGTTCGTTTAATTCATAAGGTCCTACTTGATCTGTTCCTGCATATTGAATGGTGACATCTGTAAAACCAAAATCTTTCGCTGTGAGCAGCAGACCTTCAATGAGTAGAATATGATCAATTGAGTCCGATAATTTTGCTGATGCTCCAAACGTGATCGTCACATGCTTACCTTTTGATGTCACTTCTTTAATGGATTCTTCTTTAATTAATGGTTCGAGCCCAGAATCACTCGTCCGTTTCATGGCCTCTACCGCCTCTTCATAAGAAGAATAATGCGTTTTTGAGGGCACCAAAAAAGTCCCGCTCTTATTTTCTAATACGTAATAAGCTTGCTTTGTTTGTTTATCAATCGATACCCTGCCGATGCTTCCACTTGCCCCTAATTGAAGCTGAGAGCCTTTGACAGATTTGACTTCCACTTGCTTATACCTGCTCCATTTCAGCGTTTCTTTTACCATATCTTTAAACCGATTGGCTTCCTTTATCGTATCAAGGGACAAATCATTTTTTAACTGAAAGACAAGTGTATTCCCTTTTTCACGAAGGTCCACCATCTCAAGATAAGATTGAAGCGGCTTTGTCATTTCAGGCAACTGCACCTGTTCATATGTGTTCATCATTTCCTGCAAATGGTCATGTTCATTTTCTTTTTCAATACTAATGGGAACCACTTGAGATGTTGATTCATCTATGTATGCAACCGTCATATACTTTTGCTTGTCTTCATGAGAAACAACGTGCGCGGTACCATTTGCTTGTTTGACCGGCTCTAATGTGGCATTCGCCTGTCCTTTGTCAGCACTTGATTCCATTTTCATCTGTTGATGCTGTTCTTGAGCTGCCGGCTGAAATAAATGAGGAGAAATTAAAAACGCCATAAATAAAACCACAACGGTTGCCACCGCTGGACCGATCCATCTGACACTTTTCTTTTTCTTCCCGCTTGCCATCAGCATCTGCTGGTATATCTGCTTAGATGAACGGTTGTCCTCCACTTTTGGAAGCTGACTTAGTAACACCTTGATTCGTTCTTCGCTCCAATCGGACCTGTTCGTTTTCATTCACTAGCTCCTCCTTCAAAAGCTCCATATGTTTTCGGAGCACTTTCAGGCCTCGGTGCTGCGTTGTTTTGACTTTGCTTTCCGAGAACTTTAGCGCCTTTGCCGTCTCCATGATTGAGTAGCCCTGGATAAACCTTAAAATGATGACAGCTCTTTGATCAATCGTACAGTGATCAAGTGCGGCATAAATTTCTTTTGTATTTTCATCCTGTACAGCTAGTTCGTCTGGGAGTAAGTCTGGATCTTTTACATCCTGCTTATCCCAATCAAACGTGCCGAGCACCCGTTGTCTAATGGTTTGCTGTTTGCGAAACCAGTCAATCGCCACATGCCTTGCAATTGAAAACAGCCATGTTTTCTCGCTGCTTCTTCCTTCAAAAGTTTTATATGAGTGAAGTACCCGAATGTAAACCTCCTGCACGAGATCCTCTGCCTGATTTTTATCTTTAACCATATAAAATAAAAACTGGTACAAATCTTGATGGTACGAATCATATATTTTTTGAAAGGTTTCATGCATAGGAAACCCCTCCGTTCACTTATTTTTGTCGAGTGACTCTTATAAAACGTTACATTACAACTTTATGACAAATATATTACAAGTTCGACAGTTTGGAAAGGGCTTTTTGTTTAACTTCTCCTTAAAAATTTCAAAATAGAAAAAACACTTCATTTTCTTTCGAAAAGAAGTGTTTCTCATGTAACAAGATTCTTCGTCAAGATTAGACGAGTTCCTGCTTTTTTCTCGGAATATAGAAGGTGAAGTGTGTACCTGCACCCGTTTTGCTGTGAGCATGTATAGAGCCTTGATGCGCTTCGACGATGTTCTTCACAATCGCAAGGCCAAGCCCAGTACCAGAACGTCCTCTTGTTCTTGCTTTATCAGCTTTATAGAAGCGCTCGAAAATAAAGGGCAGATCCTCTTCTGGAATTCCGCTTCCCGAATCTTTCACATCCATTTTCAGCCCGTTTTCCACCGATTGAACCGAAAAGTGAACCTCTCCGCCCTCTGGTGTATGACGAATGGCATTATCAATGAGATTCGTAAACACTTGCTCAATCTTATCTGGATCGAATACAAAGTACGGTTCATCCACTTGAATATTATACGTAAGATCGATTTGTTTTTCTTTCGCAATCCCTAGAAACTTGCGGTAGATCTTCTCAGTCAGCTCTTCCGTATCTGTTGATTCAAGATTCAGTGTAATATGACCTGCTTCCATTCTCGCTAGATCTAGAAGATCATTTACAAGACGTCCCATTCGAAGTGATTCATCGTAGATAATTTGCGCAATCTCTTTCTTTTCCTCTTCTGATCCTGCAATATCATCTACAATCGCCTCACTGTACCCTTGCAGCATGGCAATTGGTGTACGAAGTTCATGACTGACATTGGCAATGAAGTCTTTTCTCAGTTTATCAAGTCTTCGTTCCTCCGTCATATCACGAAGGACTGCAACTGCTCCTCTGACATCCTGCTGATTATAAAGCGGAGACATGAGAAGAACCCACGTACGCCCTTGCAGCGTAACTTCGATCATTTGCTCCTTTTCTGTGCTGACAGCTGTATGAAATAGCTCTCGCGCTTCTGGCGGCAGTTCATCTCCATCTTTGATCTTCATATTTTGCTCATAATACCACGCCTGCAAAAATCGTTCTGCAGGAGGATTGGTCATCAAGATCGTTCCATCAATATTGATCGTGATGACGCCATCAGCCATACTGCTTAAAATATTAGACAAATGTTCTTTTTCTTGATTTAAGGCTGTGATATGGAATTTAAGCTGCTTCCCCATTTGATTAAAGGCGATCGCCAGCTCTCCAATCTCATCTTGCGTTAAAATAGGAATCTTTGTATCAAATTTCCCCTTCGCCAAATCTTGTGCACCCTCTCTCATCTTTCTAAGAGGATAGGTGACACGTGTTGACAAGAAGAAAGCGAATATAGTGGTCAGTACAATCGCAATTCCAGCGGCTAAGAAGATGTATCGCGTCGTATGTTTCGTTGTTTGTTCTACAGCGAGGAGTGACTGTGAAAGAAAGACCATGCCTTTTTTTCCGTTCGCCTCATATGGAACACCGACTACAATTCGTTCATCTTTTTGATTGCCTGCATCAGGTTCTGCACGTTTACTGATTTTTTTACGATCTTTCAGTGCTTGGTTTAAATCTCTGTCCGCTTCAATTTGTTTCTTTGTAATCGCAGGAAGCTTCCCGCCTTTTTCAGACGAATACCACTCTAGCCCGTCCTCTTGGATGATCGCAATACTCGTCAATTTGTCAGCGAGTTCTGATGTTATCGATCTTGCAAGCGATTGATCCTCATGGCTTTCTAAAATGACCGCTACTTTGTTCGCCATTTGTGTTAAATCAGATTTTGCTTCTTCTACATGATAATTCTCAATGAACTCTAAAAGAAGCACAGTTAAAATAGATAAAACGATCAGGACGAGGAAAAGAATGGTTAACCATAGCTTTCCTACAACACTTTTCCACAGTTTCATTCAGCGCCGACCTCAAATTTGTACCCGACACCCCATACAGTAACGATTTTTTTCGCAGCTTCTGGTGACACTTTATTCAATTTTTCACGAAGTCGTTTGACATGGGTATCGACTGTTCGTAAGTCTCCAAAGAACTCATATTGCCATACTTCTTTTAACAGTTTTTCTCTGTCATAAACCTTATCCGGTGTTTTAGCAAGGAAATATAAAAGCTCATATTCCTTCGGCGTGAGGCTGACTTCTTTGCCATCAGCCGTCACCCTATGGGCATCATGGTCAATAGAAAGATGAGAAAACACAAGAACATCTTTTGTTGTTGTCCCAGTATTAAGATAAGACGTTTGAGACGATCTTCTGAGCAATGCCTTCACACGTAAAACAACTTCACGCGGGCTGAAAGGTTTGACGATATAGTCATCCGTTCCTGCCTCAAATCCTTGAACGCGGTTGGCCTCTTCTCCTTTTGCCGTCAGCATAATGATTGGAGTCGCTTTTTTGTCTCGAATTTGATTACACACTTCGATTCCATCTGTACCAGGCATCATTAAATCGAGCAAAATGAGGTCGTAATCGGTTTGAAGCCCTTTTTGAATCGCCTCATCACCATTTTCCGCTTCATCGATTTCATAATTTTCACGTTCTAAATACATTTTTAAAAGGCGGCGAATTCTTGCCTCATCATCTACGACTAATATTTTCGTTTGAGTTGTGTGTTCCATTAGACAGTCCTCCTGCTTTCTCCGTTGTTACATTCATTTTAACAAAAAGCCGAATTGAATCATAAAAGTTGGCCTTTTCCTTGTAATTATGCGTAGGAATGAAGCCCCGCAATGACAAGATTGACAAAGATGAGATTAAACATAATAATGGCGAAGCCGATCACAGCAAGCCAAGCGGACTTTTCACCATGCCAGCCTCGCGACAAGCGAAGATGAAGATAGGCTGCATAAAAGAGAAACGTAATCAATGCCCATACTTCCTTCGGGTCCCAGCCCCAAAACCTAGTCCATGCAATTTGCGCCCAGATCATGGCAAAGATCAGCCCGCCTAATGCAAATACAGGGAAACCAATCGAAACAGCCCGATACCCAATTTCATCGACTAAATCTAGGTTCACCTGTTTCACTAGCGGTTGAAGCAGTGCGCTCAGTCGTTTTCGAATGATCAATCGAATGAGTCCGTATATAATCAGCCCTACGCTAAATGACCATAATACTGTATTGACCTTTCTGCCTGAAAAAACAGGCGGCAGCTCAACAAACGGCTCCAAACGATCTTCCGTCACAAGCTCCCCTTTATGAGGTCCGACAAGAGCTGGCAGCTCATAGACCATCACACTTTTTTCTTTATTTTTATCGATCCAATTAAATGTCGCTTCATATCCTGTCATTCTAAAGATAGACGTGACAGCGATAAATGCAAGTGTCACCACAATCATAAACATGACAAGCTCTAAACCAAACGTCTTCTTTCCTGGCTTTGTTTGATCCACATGCTTTAATAGAAAGATGACACCTGCCACAAAGCTGATGGCTAAAATGGCTTGGCCAAGTGCTGCTGTTGTCACATGAATATAAAGCCAATTACTTTGAAGTGAAGGAATCAGCGGTGAAATATCCGATGGGAACATACTCGCATAGGCAATAATCAATAAAGCGATTGGAAGTGTGAATAAACCAAGTACAGACACTTGATACACAAAATATAAAATGATGAATGCGAGCACCAGCATCATCCCAAAAGCCGTAGTGAACTCAAACAAATTACTGACTGGTGCATGACCAGATGCGATCCATCTTGAAATAAAATAGCCCAGCTGGCTCAAAAAACCGATGATGGTAAGCGTAATGCCAATGAGTGCCGCCTTATTCCTGCGCGGTCCTTCTTCTTTCTTTTTTCCCTTAATGGCACCACCAAAAAAAGGAACTGCCGCTAAATAAAATAGAAAAGCTGCAAATAACAGATTTTCACTGACTGCCGCCATCTAATCCTTCCCCCTTGCTTTTGCTGATACTTGTTGTATCAGGCAGCTCTTTTTGATCAACTGGCTGTTTGATGCCACTGCCGCTCAGTAACACGTTAAGATCGGACTTTAAGCCGAACCAGTTTTTGTTTGTATGTCCTGCCACCAATACTTTTCCATCCTTTGCCGACAGCCAGATTCTTCTATGCTGCCAATACATCCCCTGCACGACACCAATCATGAAAATGATTCCGCCTACAATAAGCACCCCTAGTGTTAAATCTTTTCTAACAGTTAACCCTGTGACGTTTTTCGTTTCAACCCGATCAAACTTCATTTTATATAGATTGTTATCAGAACCCTCTACTGTCTCTTGAATGGCGACAAAGCTTTTTTCACCTTTAGGTTTTTCAGGAGAAATCATTTCAAACACGAAAGCAGGATTATTGGGATTCCTTGTTTTCGTACTTGGTGTTCCATCATCGTCAAAATAAAAATCAGGCAGATAGCTCATCACTTTGACTTTGTAACCGCTACCAAGATCATATTCCGACTTAGGCTCCAGCAGATTAATCTTCACTGTACCGAAAGATTTTTCTGTATCTTTACGAATCAGCTGAAAGACCATTTGATCGAGTTCATTTTGTTTAAAATCCACTTGATACAATGAGAAATTGTCAAACTTGAGCGGTTCATTCACTTTGATATCGTGTTCTGTGACCTGCTTCAGCTTGGGCTTTTCACCAAATACAACTTCTCCTTCACGTTTGTATAAGATGGCATCCGTTTTATAGCTTTTCACCACTTGACCGTCGCCAGCTTTTTCAATGGCATTCTCAAACACTTCTTTTTCATTTCCAGTTTCATAACGATCAATTGAAAACGCATTATTTTTCAAGAAATATTGACCATCCGTACCTGGAATCGGTGCAGTTTCACCTTCTCTGACCCACAGCGTTTCGTCTACGTACATGCCCGGGACGAACCGGAGCATCGATCCAATGAGAAAGATGATTAATCCAATGTGATTGACGTAAGGTCCCCAGCGTGAAAAACGTCCTTTTTCGGCTAAAATATACCCATTTTCTTCTCGCACGCGGTAACGCTTTTGTTTCATTGCTCTGATGATGCCTTCATATGTATGCTGATCTAATGTTTTGTCTGTCTCGCTGAACAGACGCTGTCTTCTCATAAAGCCTTCTTTTTTGATAACCCCTTGGTTTTTGAGTGCTCGATAAAGAGGAATAACGCGGTCGAGACTGCAAATGACAAGAGAGATTCCGATTGATGCGACAAGAGCTAAAAACCACCAAGAATTATAAAGATCATGGAATCCAAGTGTATAATACAGCTTGCCAAACGATCCATATTGCTCTTCATAATACGTGGAAGCAGATGCACCTGGCGGAATAAATCGCTCCTGCGGAAAAATCGTTCCAAGCGAAGAAGCGAGCAGTGTAATGACAATCAGCCACACACCCACCTTAACGGAAGAAAAAAAGTTCCATACTTTATCAACAATCGTTTTGTTGTATGTTTGCGAGCGTCTTGCACTGCCGTCATATCTCATATCAAGCAGCTTTGAAGAGTTTTTCTCTTTAGCCGCAATGGGATTCCCGCATGATTCACATAGAACAGTACCGATTGGATTAATATGTCCACACTCGCACTTTACCTCTTTCATTCTATGACCCCTTTGGTTTAATCAAATTCATATATTCATAGACATTACGTTCTGTCATCGTTCCCTTTATGACTTTGATTACCTTGCCTTCGGGATTAATTAAAAATGTGGTTGGCAGCGGCGTAATATCATATGCCTCTGTCACTTGACGATCTTTGTCCAAGGCAACAGGAAAATTCACGCCATAGGATTCCATAAAATTTTTCACGGCAATCTTGGATTCCGCAACATTGACTGCAACAATTTCCACACCACGATCCTTGAACACTTCATATTGATTCGCCATATAAGGAAATTCTTGTTTACACGGACCGCACCATGTACCCCAAAAATTAAGAAAGACACCTTTGCCTTTTAAGTCCTTTAATTCAATCCGATCCCCATCCACAGATTGAAGGACAAAGTTTGGCGCAATAGATCCTTCTTTGACTCGATCCTGTTTGGCAAATACTGAGTTATACATTGTATAACATAGTGCAGCAAGCATCACGAGGAGAATGCCCGTCCGTATGAAAAACCGTCTTTTTTTCATCTGAAGTACCCCTTCCCCATAGACATTCAGGTAAATTATAGCATTCTCCTTCTTTTGATGCTTCTTCATTTTTTGAAGTTTATGTGAAAATTAAAAAGCGCTTTTCCCATGATCGGCAATTGCTCTCAGGCGCTTTACTTCATGTGGAGACAATTCTCTGCGGTCTCCTGGTCTCATACCTTCAATATGAAGGAACGAATATTGCTCCCTTTTTAGCTTTAACACATCATGGCCGATCGCTTCAAACATGCGGCGTACTTGTCTGTTTCTGCCTTCATGAATGGTTAATTGGACAATACAAGTTTGCTTTCGTTTATCAATAGAAAGCATTTTCGCACGAGCAGGTGCTGTTTTTTTATGATCTAACATGATCCCTTTTTCTAGCTTTCTAAGCAGTTCCTTTGATGGAATGCCTTTTAGCTTCGCTGCATACGTTTTATCAATTTCGTATTTCGGGTGCATGAGCTTATGGGCAAATTCCCCATCATTTGTAATCAAAATCAAACCGCTCGTATCATAATCTAACCGGCCGATTGGATAAAGACGCTGCGGGACATCATCAAAGAAGTCTGTGACGACCTTACGTCCTTTATCATCCTCGGCAGCAGAAATGACGCCGCGCGGTTTATAAAGCATAAAGTAAACCGGTTCTTCTCTTTCAAGCTTTAAGCCATTGACTTCAATTTTATCTGAAGAGCCCACCTTCACTCCGAGCTCTGTCACTGTTTGACCATTAACGGTAACTCGTCCTTCTTTAATTAATTCTTCAGCCTTTCGTCTTGAAGCGACGCCGGCATGTGCAATTACTTTCTGTAAACGTTCCATTTGTCTTTCACCTCATGTACTATCTTACTTGCTTGACCTAAAACAAACAAGCATTCGTGGAAAAATAAGCGTTTCGTCTGTCTAATTTCAGCTAAAAAGCGATTTTCCATCCATGAAATACAAAAAAGCGCCTGATTAGGCGCCGCTAAATAACAAACTGACGATAATCACAGATGCAATGACACCAATGAGATCTGCTAACAAACCTACTTTTAGCGCATCTCCCATTTTTTTAATACCGACTGCTCCAAAATAAACCGTCAAAATGTAAAGGGTGGTGTCTGTTGACCCTTGCATGACTGCCGCGAGCTGGCCAATAAAAGAATCTGGACCATACGTCGCTATCAAGTCTGATGTCATTCCAAGTGCAGCCGTTCCTGATATCGGGCGAATAAACGCAAGCGGAACGACTTCTGGAGGGAAACCAATCGTTGTAAAGACTGGTTTTAAAAGTCCCATAACAAAATCAAGCGCACCTGACGCACGGAATATCGTAATAGCTACAAGCATGCCGACTAAATAGGGAATGATGGAAAAGGCAATTTGAATGCCCTCTTTTCCCCCCTCCACAAATGTTTCATAGGTTGGTACCTTTTTAATGGTTCCAGCAATCAAAATCCCTGCGATGATCAGTGGAATCAAAGCAAGTGACAGCCAGTTAATAAATGCCACAAGATCACCCCCGCCTGCTTCTGCGATAGTGGAAATAACGATCGATGAGGATTGCACCGATTCCTGAAATGAGTGTTGCTAAAATGGTTGGTCCTACAATGTCTGTTGGCTGATCTGCCCCATAGGTCATTCTTATAGCAATGACGGTTGTTGGTACAAGTGTGATAGAGGATGTGTTGACCGCTAGAAATGTAATCATAGAACGGCTTGCCTCATTTTTTCCGCCATTTAATGCTTTCATCTGCTCCATCGCCTTAATCCCAAGTGGTGTAGCGGCATTCCCAAGACCAAAGAAATTTGCCATGAGATTGGACAAAATATACCCCATTGCAGGATGATTAGGCGGAATATCCGGGAATAGCTTTGAAATAAAGGGCCGGCACATTTTACTAAAGAAATTTAACAACCCTGCCTCTTCGGCAATCTTCATGAGCCCAAGCCAAAAAACGAGGACACTAATCAGACCAATTGAAATAGTAACCGCTTCTTTTGAGCCCTTAAATACAGCCTCATTCACTTCATGCATCGTTCCATTAAACATCGCATAGACAAGACCGATGACAGTGAGAAATACCCAAATTAGATTGACCATGAAGATCCGCCTATAGATGTCTGAAAGACAGACTTAAACATTTCTTGAAAGCTTTTCTGAGGCATGCGGTTTCGTTTATTCTCATAAAAAATCGGTAATTGCTCGATCACCTGTCCATCTAATAAAATCGTCATTTTCCCTACAACATCCGGGATGGCTTCGGCGTTTTTTTTCCATTTCTTTTTAGGGGTGAGCATTTCTGTTTCAATTTTGACAAGTTTTTTCTCATCTTCATTTAAAAAATAGTCCACATCACGCTTGATAAACGCTTTTTTTTCGTAAAAGGTCCCTTTTAACGAAGCAAGTCTTCCTTTTTCAGCAAGCACATACGTTTTGTAGTGATCAAATGCATATTCAAACATAGAGATATGATCCTTCCAGTCGTCCGGCGCATTAATGGTCACAGCGATCAGCTCAGCATCCCCTTTTGCAGCGGTGGAGACGAGTGTACGTTTTGCAAGTTTTGTATATCCTGTTTTCCCTCCAGTTGAATATTCGTATAAACCGGTGAGCAGCTTGTTTTTATTTTTCCAATAACCTTCCATTGTTTTCGCTTTATAGAAAGTCGTACCAGCAATTTTTTGATATTGTTTATGTTTCATCGCGTATTTTGTTAGGATCGCCATGTCATAGGCTGATGAATAATGATTTTTATGATCATCGAGTCCGTGCGGATTTTGAAAATTCGTATTCTCCATTCCTAGTTCAGCCGCCTTTTGATTCATCATAAAAATAAAGCCTTCTAAGCTGCCGCCAACATGCTCTGCAATGGCAACAGCTGCATCATTTCCAGAACGCAGCATGAGCCCGTATGTCAAATCTTCTAAGCTCACCTTCTGCCCTTCCTTTAAATAAATGGATGAGCCCTCCGCTTGAATCGCACGTTTTGATACTTTGACGGTATCTTTCATTTTTCCTGATTCAATAGCTAATACAGCCGTCATGATTTTTGTAATACTGGCGATTCTTCTTTTTTCGTGCTCGTCCTTTCCAAATAGGACTCTGCCTGACTGTCCATCTATTAAAATGGCACTTCTTGCACTCACTGATAACGAAATGTCTGCTTTGGCATGTGAGGAAAAAGGCAGTAAGAGTGTAAATAGAAGAAGGACTGCTGTTCCAATTTTTAAATAGGGCATGTTCATTCACGTCCTTGTCCGTTTTGTACAAGTGTATGCTCAGCTGAAAAAGTTATGATGCCTCGTCCATAAAAAAAAGCGCCTCTACATGTAGAGGCGCTTCTTCGAATTACTTATACCATTTTCACTTGTTGATGAGAAGTCGTATATTCCAGCTCTTCTCTCATCGCTAAAAAGTCTTTTTCTAATGAAGAAAATAATTGTTTCATATCAGCGGATACTTCATGGTGAAAAACAATGCTGCTTTTTCCTGTATAGGCCGAACGGCTGTCTTCATACCATGTATCCTTTTTCGGCGTGAAAAATTCTTCAATACATTGATGATAAATACGGTGAAGCATCTGCTGTGCGGCTTGCTGCGGAAATGTCTGCTGCTGCCCCATTTTCCTGCAAACTGCTGCTGCATCCTCGCTGTACACTGCAAGCTTCCGTAATGTACTCAATATGTCACAATAATAGGCTTCCGCTTCGGGGTTTAATTGTTTCAAGCTTGATAAGGTGGCTTCGTTCAGAAAACCATTCATTTCAATTGCAACCTTTGATAAAAAGACGCCTGCTTGATCAACTTGAGCCTTTACATTCATATGTGCCATCTGTTTCTTGTTTACCTTCCCCTCATGGCTTTGTCACCATTTTATCTGTCATCAAAAGATTTTAGACCTAAAATCTTTTTTATATTTTATCATACATTTTTCCTTCGTTTGAACTATTTTATATCTTCAAATGTTTGATTGAAGTTTTCAAAAAATAGATCAGCTTCTTCTTGCACACCATCTGCTTCCACATTCTCTGGAAGCGGTGGTAATTCATCTAACGCTTTTAAGCCAAATTGCTCTAAAAAGGTCGGGGTTGTCCCATAAAGAATTGCTCGTCCCGGCCCATCGGCACGTCCTACTTCACAGAGCAATGCTTTGGCTACTAAGCTATGAAGCACACGCTCTGATTTGACGCCTCTAATCTCCTCTACCTCACTGCGTGTAATCGGCTGTTTATAAGAAACAATGGCAAGCACCTCCAGCGCTGCCTGCGATAAACCTTTGGATGGTGTCTCGACTAATTTTTTTAAATACATACTGTATTCTTTTTTCGTCAGCAGCATATATGAATCTGCATATTCAATGAGCTCAATCCCTCGTTCTTGTTTTTGATATTCTTCCTTTACGGAAGACATAATGTCGAGTAATACCGACTCATCTACTTCAAGAACAGACATGAGCTGTTTTCTTGTTAAGCCTTCGTCACCTGCTGCATACAGCAGCGCTTCTAAGATGGCTTTCCAATTCACGATATCAAGCGTCATGAATCGTTTCACTCCCTATGATATAAATGTCTTCAAAGTTCCCTTCCTGCTCTAACATGATTTGATGACTTTTCATCAATTCGAGAACAGCAAGAAACGTCACGACAAGGTGTTCCTTTTGATCATGTTGAAATAGAGTCATGAAATTGGTCCGCTTTTTTGTTTTTCTTAAATGGTTCATAATCTCATTCATTTTGTCTTCAATCGGGATTTCTTGTCTTGTAATCTTTGATGGTGCTGGTTTCGTTATTTTCTTTCGGTTTAATACCTTTTGGAACGCACCTAACATATCATACACCGTTACGTGTAAATTTGTGTCCTTCGCTTCTGATTCTTTTGCAAATTCGCTTAAATCACTCGGTGGTTTTGTAAAGGCATTTTGCCTTTCTTCTTCGCGTTCCTTTAGTTCTTGCGCTGCATTTTTATACTTGCGGTATTCAATCAATTTGCCAATCAGCTCTTCTCGAGGATCCTCTTCCTCTTCGAGCAGGTCTTCATCAAACAGCTCTTCCTCTTGTTTCGGAAGAAGCATTCTGCTTTTAATACTCAGGAGGGTTGCAGCCATGACCAAATATTCACTCGCAACATCGAGCTCAAGCTCCCTCATCGTGTGGACATATAATAAATACTGCTCCGTAATTTTAGCGACGGGAATATCATAAATATCAATTTCCAACCGGTTAATTAAATGTAAAAGCAAGTCCAAAGGACCCTCGAACGAATCTATTTTCACCTGATATTCCAGCATCTTTTTCTCACCATTTCTACTGTCTTCTAAGTACCGTTTCACCGGCTAACCTTTAGTATAAGACAGGATAAAGCTCTCGTCCAATATAATTTCGGCCATGATGCCTTAGGCAAATCAAGAAAAACAGTGGATTCGCCCATACCAATAAGGGCATTTATACATAGAATACCATTGTAATCAGAACTGATGAAAAAGGAGGCCGTATCATTATGGGAGATGGCTATAACTTCGGCGGAGGATTCGCGCTTATTGTCGTGCTTTTCATCTTGCTGATCATCGTTGGCGCGGCTTGGGTTTATTAAAGAAACAGAGCGTCCTTTTCAATAAAGGGACGCTCTTTCTTCTTTTCTTTTCAATATGTTAGACTGAAAGTGGAAAAGGAGATGACCGCTGTGTATCCTGAAGCGTACGTGGCTTTTTTACACGAATTTCATACAACAAGAGATTATTTTGAGTGTCATGAAATTCTAGAAGAATATTGGAAGGAAGATCCCCCAGAGCAGCGCAAAGAATATTGGGTCGGGCTCATTCAGCTCGCGGTTGCCTTGTATCATCAAAGACGGGGAAATGGAAAAGGAGCAAAACGGCTCATTTCTAACAGTCTTCACTTGTTAGAAGCAAATCGTTCAGTATTATCGAATCTCGGTCTGGATGATGAGGCATTTCTGATGCTTCTGAGAACGCTGAAAAAGAAAATGGATGAACATATGCCTTATGAAAGTGTGATGCTGCCGATCAAAGATGAAGCACTTCTATCTTTATGCCAAGAAATGGCCCAAAAAGAAGGACTGCTCTTTGGACAGGAAAGCAACTTATCCCATACATTTTTAATCGAAAAACATAGACTCCGTGACCGGACAGATGTATTGCTGGAGCGAAAAAAGCAGATTGAACGTAAAAAAAGCAGAGGACTGTAGCCTCTGCTTTTACATGTGTGATATTTAATTTGATTCGCTGTGACACTTATGAAAGAAGCCTTGCGTTAATTCATTTGGAATGAGTGTTTTGGTTTTAAATATGTCTTCCACGGCTAAAACCATTTCCTTGCCGATTCCTTGATCACGATGGGATGGATTCACACTAATATGTTCGATTTGTACTTGGTCGTCTGTTTTCAACACACCAATAGCACCTACAATATCCTCGCCATCTTTCCATAGGAACAGCTGCCGATCTTCATCCATTTCATATGACTTCATCGTCTGCTGAAGCTGTTTGACGTCTTTCTCACCCGGCATAAAGGACAGGAGTCCCATGGCAATTTTTTCAAAAGACCTCTTGTAACGAATTAACATATATACCCCTCAATATTCAAATTATCCTAATTTCCAGCAAATGTCTTATGATTCATTTGCTCATCACACATTATAAACATTTTTATACCGTTTTTAAACTCTTTTTCACTAAATTAAGAGAAAGTTCGATTGAGATTCGCCATTTCAATAGCAGCTGCAGCCGATTCGCTGCCTTTATTTCCAGCTTTTGTACCAGCTCTTTCAATGGCTTGTTCAATCGATTCTGTTGTCAGTACACCAAAGATAATCGGTACCCCTGTTGACATTGCACTTTGAGCAATTCCTTTAGCAGCTTCATTACAAACGTAATCATAGTGAGTCGTTGCGCCTCTGATCACGGTTCCAAGTGTGATGACTGCATCATATTTTTTGGTTTCAGCTAATTTTTTTGCCATGTACGGGATTTCAAAAGCGCCTGGTACCCACACAACATCGATATCATCACCATTTGCTCCGTGTCTAAGCAATGTGTCTTCTGCTCCATCTAACAGTTTACTTGTAATAAAATCATTGAATCTCGCTACAACGATTGCAAATTTTAGTCCTTCTGCTACTACATGCCCTTGTATTGTATTCATATGTTGATCATCCTTTTTTGTGATTTTTATTTTGTTTCGATAGTCGCTGCTTGATTATTGTTTAAATATGTCTGTAATGCTTCTATTGTCAGCATCTTTAAATCATGCTGTTTTTGAATCTCCTTTAGTTCAGGGACGCGAGCCATTGATCCATCTGCATTCATAATTTCACATATGACACCCGCCGGCTCTGAGCCTGCTAGTTTAGCAAGATCAACCGCTGCCTCTGTATGACCTGGTCTTTCTAGTACGCCGCCTTCTTTTGCAATAAGCGGAAAAACATGGCCTGGACGGGCAAATTCGTCTGGTTTTGCGTCTTTATTTAACATGGCCAGCATGGTGGTGGAGCGCTCAAAAGCACTGATACCAGTCGTCGTTGTCACATGGTCGATGCTTACTGTAAATGCTGTATGGTGTGCATCTGTATTATGTTCAACCATTGGATGCAGATTTAGGTGTTTGGCGATCGACGCATCGACTGGCGTACAAATGAGGCCTCTTCCATGTAAAGCCATGAAGTTAATCACTTCAGGTGTGGCATGCTCAGCAAGTGCCACAAAGTCTCCTTCATTTTCTCTGTCTTCATCATCCACTACGATAATGATTTTTCCTTGTTTAAGGGCATTTATTGCCTCATCAACAGAATGATACATACAATCGCCTCCTAGAATCCGTGCTCTTTTAGAAATGATGGGGTCAATCGAGATGGCTGTTTATCGCCTTGCTCTTTTGTTAAAAAACGATAAATGTATTTACCGATCATGTCACACTCTATATTCACGATATCCCCCATAGATTTAGTCGGGAAAATAGTTCCTTCAAGCGTATGAGGAATAATAGAGACTGTGACTTGTGAATCTCGCAAATCGAAAATGGTCAAGCTGACACCATCTATTGCGATCGAACCCTTTTGGGTGAGCATATCTGTGAGGGTCTTGTCCATCTTTAAATCATAGTAAATGGCATTACTCTTCTTTTCTATTCGGGTAATGACCGCCGTTCCATCAACATGGCCTGAGACAAAATGGCCGCCAAATCGTCCATTTGAGGACATGGCTCGCTCTAAATTCACTGGACTGCCTTTTGTCAGCTGATCCAGTGATGTCGATTTGACCGTCTCTGGCATCACATCTGCCGCGAACTGTCCTTTTGTAAAGCTTGTGACTGTCAGACATACTCCATTAATGGCGATACTGTCTCCGAGGTGAACATCTTCCAGCACACGACTGCATGTAATGACAATTTCCATGGCATCTGCTGACTTTTTACTTAATGACTGAACGGTGCCAACTTCTTCAATAATCCCCGTAAACATGTGATCCTCCCTTTCTTTTCATTTGTATTTCTCACTTTTTAAAAAAAGCGATGTTAGGGACATGTGATCGATTGAGCACCTTCGTCGCTTTTTATGGTCCATACAAGGTAGATGAGGGATCACCTAATAAACACTGCATGCGTCTATTAACAACAAAAACATACAGAAAGCCCCGGAAAAAATTCCGGGGCTGTGGTTTTTTTGCATCAGAAATAAGACTATGATCAACAAATATTTTTCGTTCATAGCTTTCTTTATCCTTCTCCCATCCAGACTTTCACTGTCGGCTTCAGCTTTTCACTGAATCAACCGTTAATAAATTAACGGGTCACGGGCTTTAAAGCATTTGCTTTATTACCGTCGGTCGGGATTTTCACCCTGCCCCGAAGGATACAATCGATATTTAGCTGTCCTTAGGAGCTATTATAGCGATACTTGTTTTCAAATGCAACAATCATGATTCTTCACAAAAAAAGCCTCCTTATAGGAAAGGAGACATGTTAATTAACGACTTTTACTACTTTTATCAGTCCATCTATTCTTTTTTCATTACTAAAGTAGGCTTTAATACGATCGCCTTTTTTCAGATCGGCCACATCATCTTCAAATTTCTTTCCATTAAAAATGATTTTGGTGCCATTCTTTGCTTGACCGTAATATTCATCTCCATCAATTTTCGTAATGGTATATTCATAGATAGTGTAATCTTTATCATTATTTGTTAAGCTCTCGCCAATGGCTGTTGGCACATCTTCAATTTTCATGCCATTCATGTATAAATAACCTGCGCCTAAACAAAGCAGTAAAACAAATAAGATTGCCATTTTTAATTTAATTTTCCCCATATTTAGAACCTCCATCATCTGCACTTCGCCTATTTGTATGTTTTATTCCTTCTTTTATTGAAATAAAACCAAAAAAGCTGATTTTCATTAATGGTTACTTATATAACGATTCAGATGGCCCTTTGGTTCCACCTCTTAATCATTACATATGATACGAATATGCGTTCTTTATTAAGGGGGTCTTTTTCCTATTTATCAGTTCGTCCCACACGATACTGCAGGCTTTTCGATTATATTCTTTTTTCGAGTGCGAATAAGTCTTCCTCTAACAATTGTGACCGCTGAACAGCGATGCTGCGGCTGTCGCGAACCCCTTGATTATAATAGTAGCTTCCAAGGTTTTTTGTGATAAATTCTAGTATATTAATGGCTGCTAATTCACCAATCTCTTCTTCTCGTTCTTCGGCAAAGTAACGCTGAATGGCCATCATCATTTGATTTTTTTCTTCTTTAGTGAGTGGTTTCAAAGTCTCCCCTTCTTTCTATTTTCTTCATTTGCAGCTGGATGTGCTTGCATTTCACAAATACGAATGTTTGTTCTCTTATCATATCATAAAAAAAGATTCTGTGCATGACTGCCCTAAAAGAAAAAGCGTATTTTAATGTAATGGATCAAAATACGCTTCACTATTTTGTATGATTTTTTCACAGAAGCTGTCATAGCGTGTTATCCATTTTATTTTAAAATAGATAGGATCGTCGCTATAGAATGATCTACAAATGAACGCTCTGGACGTGACTTCATGAGGACGGTGAGCCCGATGAAAGAAACGACCAGTGTCTGTGCTAAGGCTTTAGCATTTAAGCCGCTTTCGAGCTCACCTGAGCGAATACCTTGCACGATCTTTTCTTCAAAAATGACCGAAAGATACATCTGATGCTCTCTTGTCAAAATTTCAAATTTCTCTTCGTGTGGAGCAAGTTCCACTATTGTATTAATGCAAAAACAGCCTTTACTTGGGCCATCTCCATATTCCTCTTCCACTACATCTGTCAATAATAGATGAAATGCTTCCTTTACAGATCGATTGTTTTGAAGTTTTGTTCGAATACGGGCTGCATGCTGCTTTGTATATGTGCGTAATGCAGCCTCAAATAATTCCTCTTTATCTCCAAAGGCTGCGTATAAACTTGGCCGCTGTATTCCCATTTTTGCAGTCAAATCGCTTAACGTTGTAGCTCTATACCCCTTTTCCCAAAAAAGCATCATTGCATCATTCAACGCTTTTTCCTCATCAAACTCACGCTGTCGAACCATCATCAATTCCTCTTTTCAACAATAAAATCCTTTCACGATAACAATTGTCTATTTCTTTATTTATCAGGATATCATTTTCTTTTCATTACTAATCAGTACATTATGATTGTATTTTGTTCAGGTAAAATTGTCAAACCGTCTTTCTTCTTTCAAGATTAACACAGAATAAATTCTTGACTTTAAAACATTTTGATGGTTATCCTTAACAGGAATCATTTTGTACCGATTAGTATATTATTCTTTTTAGTATAAAAAGGAGAGGATGCAATGAATGGTTAAAGATAAAATGACTCACTATATGGCACTACTTTTTGCAGCAGCCTGCGGGATGGCTGTTGCAAACATATACTTCGCACAACCGTTACTAGATTCACTGGCAGCCGAGTTCGATATCACGTATTCATCCATCGGTATTGTCATTACGATTACTCAGCTTTGTTATGCGGCGGGGCTGCTACTGATCGTACCACTTGGTGATCTGTTGAATCGACGCCGGCTCATCATTGGTCAGATGCTTTTATCTGTGCTTGCCCTTATTCTAGTCGGCATCGCTCCTATCGTCACCGTCCTATTTATAGGATTAGCATTGGTCGGACTGCTCGCTGTAGTCACTCAGGTACTCGTTGCGTTTGCAGCAAGTTGGGCTGCTCCAGAAGAGCGCGGCCGTATCGTCGGCTTGGTGCAAAGTGGAATCGTCATCGGTATTCTTCTCGCCCGAACCTTTGCTGGTGTATTAACCGATTTTGCTGGCTGGAGGTCTGTATATCTTGTTTCTGCCGTCATCATGCTGATCCTAACTGGCGTATTGTTCCGAGTGCTCCCGCGTGATGACAGCAAAAGAGAGTCATTATCTTATGCTCATCTGCTTCGTTCAATGTTTGTATTGTTCATACAAGAACGAATCCTGCGTATCCGCGGGATTCTAGCTCTTCTGATTTTTATCGTCTTTGGTACGTTATGGACTTCACTCGTGCTGCCTCTCAGTACTGCGCCACACTCTCTTTCACATACTGCTATTGGCGCATTTGGTCTTGCTGGAGCAGCCGGAGCATTAGGGGCTGCTCGGGCTGGCAGCCTTGCTGATCGAGGTTTTGGACAGTTCACAAGCGGTATAGCCCTTGTCCTATTATTCATTTCATGGTTTTTCATCAGTTTGACTGAACATTCACTTATTGCCTTAGTCATTGGCATTATCATTCTTGACCTATCTGTGCAGGCAGTACACGTAACGAATCAGACTATGATTTTCACAGTGCGGCCTGAGGCGAGAAGCCGGCTTACGGCTGCTTACATGATTTTTTACTCCATCGGCAGTGCGACCGGTTCAATTGTTTCAACCAGCATATACGCAGCCTATGGCTGGAGCGGAGTATGTCTTTTTGGTGCCTCTATCAGCGCTTTAGCCATTTTGTATTGGATCATCACCTATCGCCTAACGAAACAAATCACATTTGACTCAGAAACAAAATAAAAAAAACACCGCGATTAAGCGGTGTTTTGGATTACGCATCCACAACTTCAACTTTTTCCATGCCTTGGCCTTGCTCCATATCAAGTACAGCCTCGATACCAGATGTTACCTTGCCAAAAACAGTGTGAACACCGTTTAAGTGCGGCTGCGGGTCATGTACGATAAAGAATTGGCTGCCGCCTGTGTCTTTACCAGCATGTGCCATTGATAATGAACCTCTTTCGTGCTGATGTGGATTTCCTTCTGTTTCACATTTAATTGTGTAACCAGGACCACCCGTTCCATTGCCGTTTGGGTCCCCGCCTTGGCTGACGAAGCCTGGAATCACGCGGTGGAACTTCAATCCATCGTAGAAGCCTTCATTCGCTAATTTTTCAAAGTTTGCTACTGTACCTGGAGCAGCCTCTGGGTAAAGTTCAAACTCAATTTTCTTTCCATTCGTTAATTGTATGTATCCTTTTTTCGCCATTTTTCACATTCTCCTTTCAGGTTAAACAACGCTCATTATAGCACATTTTCGGTGATGTTAAACATCCCCTGCTCTTCGATTGTCATTTACCTCTTAACTGATGATTGATAAAATAGGATTGCTTGATTCTTTTTTCCTCATAAAATGATATGTGACGAAATGACATGTCTTCATTTATTGGAAAAGGAACACATCTTAAAAAGAAAATTGAAACGTCGAGTCAATTTGTTACGTCTATATGATGGAGTGCATTTCTGTACGTGTACTCAAAAGCTGAGTTTCTCTTGAAAGAGGAACGCTTTCGACTTGAAGGAGGTCAACATGTTTAAAAAAATGATGCTTGGTATGATGGCAGCGCTCCTTTTCCTAATTGGTGCGCCAAAAGTCAGCTTAGCGGATGCAGCTGTCGGCGATGTCATCGTCACACTCGGGCAAGACTTAACACCAGCTGATCGACAAAAGGTGCTTGACGAGTTGAATCCACCTGAAAATGCGACAAAAATTGAAGTAACCAATAAAGAAGAGCACGAATATTTAGGAAAGTATATCCCTCGTTCTTCTATCGGGACGAGAGCATTATCATCTTCATCTATCACCATTGAGAAATCAGGTACTGGTCTGACTGTGGATACACACAACATCAAGACCATTACAGATGAGATGTATTTAAATGCTTTAATGACAGCAGGTGTCAAGGATGCCAAGGTTGTCGTCACTGCTCCATTTGAAGTATCTGGTACAGCCGCACTGACGGGCTTACTTAAAGCGTATGAAGTGTCAAGCGACAAAGCCATTCCAGAAGATGTGAAGCAGGTGGCGAACGAAGAGCTTGTGACAACTTCTAAATTGGGTGACTCCATCGGGAAAGACAACGCTTCTGCCCTTATTGCAAAAATCAAAGATGACATTGCAAAAAACGGTGTCCCTAAAACCACAAAAGAAGTAGAAGAAAAAGTCGATCAGGCGGCTTCTGATTTGAACTTAAATCTGACGCAGGATCAAAAAGATCAGCTTGTCTCGTTATTTGATAAAATGAAAAACATCAATATTGATTGGAATCAAGTAGGGTCTCAAATTGATAAAGCAAAAGACAAGATTACAAAATTCATAGAATCAGATGAAGGGAAAAACCTTCTTCAAAAGATTTGGGATTTCTTTGTCTCCATCTGGAACGCGATCGTCTCTGTATTCACTGGAGGAAAATAATCCATGAAAAAAAGCTGCCTGTACCCCAGGCAGCTTTTTTAATTAGATGTTTTCACTTTTGATTGATACGGTAAATCAAGTTTGACAATGTCCTCATAGGTTTCACGCTCAACCACAAGCTGCGCTTCCCCGTCCTCTACAAACACAACCGCTGGGCGCGGAATGCGGTTATAGTTGTTTGACATACTATAGCCGTAAGCTCCGGTACAAAAGACAGCCAATAAATCCCCTTGTGATAACTCTGGCAGATCGATATCCCAAATGAGCATATCTCCGCTTTCACAGCATTTACCGGCAATTGAAACGGTTTGATCATGCGTTTGACTCATTTTATTGGCACTTGCCGCTTCATATTTCGCTTGATATAAAGCCGGACGAATGTTGTCACTCATTCCGCCATCTACCGCAACATAATCGCGGATGCCAGGTACGTGTTTTGATGATCCGATCGTATAAAGAGTCGTCCCTGCATCTCCAACGAGAGAACGGCCTGGTTCTATCCAAATCTCCGGCATATCAAACTCATAGCGGGCCACGTTCTTTTTCACAGCTTGGATTATTTTCTCGACATATTCTGTCGCAGGAAGTGGTTCATCCTCTTCTGTATAACGAATCCCAAAGCCGCCGCCTAAGTTTAACACTGTAGAAATAAAACCAAATGATTCTCTCCATTCATCCAGCTTCAAAAAGATTTTATCTGCCGCAAGGACAAAACCAGCCGTATCAAAAATTTGTGAACCGATATGACAATGAACACCTAAAAGCTCAATCACTTCTGAACGAAGCACTTGTTTCACCGCTTCATCTGCTTGTCCATTGTGAAGATCAAAGCCAAATTTTGAATCCTCTTGACCTGTCGTAATGTAATCATGCGTATGCGCTTCGACACCAGGCGTGATGCGGAGCAATACTTTCACTTTTTTTGACAGCTCTTGACCAAGCTGTTCAATGAGCTTCATTTCATAGAAATTATCCACAACTATACAGCCGATCCCATGCTCTAAAGCCATTTTTAATTCTTCTCTGCTTTTATTATTGCCATGGAAATGAATTTTTTCTACTGGGAATCCAGCGCAAATGGCTGTGTGAAGCTCACCGCCTGAGACAACATCAAGAGATAATCCTTCTTCTTTAGCAAGCTGAAACATGGCGATGGAAGAAAATGCTTTACTCGCGTATGCTACCTGCGCTGTTAATTCTTCCTCTATAAATGCTTTTTGAAAGCTTTTTGCGCGCTCCCGTATTAAAGCCACATCATATACATAAAGTGGTGTCCCATACGTTTCAGCTAAAGAAACGGCATCAACACCACCGATTTCTAAATGACCGAGTTCATTTTGTCTGCAAGTGCCGTGTAAATACAATGTCATTCCCTCTTTCTCCGCTTCGGCTGAAAAAAGGCAGCTGCGTGAGCTGCCTTTTGCCTTGTCTCAAAGTTAAAAATACAATATCACAATCTTCAGCCACTTTCAATGAGCCTTAAGAATTTGGCGGAATTTTTGATCTGTTTTGAGGGTGAACGATGCTCGGTCTTACTTTTGAGCCAGGAACAGACGTCCGAATCAGCACTTGCCACAGAGCCTTCCCATTAAAAGGGAGGAACGGCCACATATAAGGCGTCTGCAATGAACGAATGGAAGTTAAATAAATGAGTAATAACGTAAAACCAATGATGAGTCCATTCAGCTTGAAGATCGCCACTAGTGCTAGGATGATGAGCCTGACAATCTTATTGGCGACACTCAGTTCATAGCTTGGCGTTGTAAAGGTACCGATAGCCGCCAGTGAAACGTATAAGATGACCTCTGGTGTAAACAAACCGACATCAATAGCGATTTGTCCAATTAAAACAGCCGCGATCAGTCCCATGGCGGTCGACAAGGCGGTTGGCGTATGAATTGCTGCCATCCTTAAAAATTCCACCCCGAAATCAGCAAGGAACACTTGGAGAATCACAGGGATATGAGAAGGTTTGTTAAACCCAATATAGCTTAAATTGTCAGGCAAAAGATTCGGTTCAAGGATAAAAAGAAACCAAATCGGCAAAAGAAAGGTAGAACATAAAATGCCTAAAAAGCGTACCCATCTTAGGAATGTACCAACGGCAGGTGCCTGGCGATATTCTTCTGCATGCTGAACGTGGTGAAAAATAGTGGTTGGTGTAATGATGACACTAGGGGATGTATCCGTAATGATGATGACATGCCCTTCTAATATGTGGTTAGCGGCGACATCTGGACGCTCGGTATAACGCACTAGCGGAAAGGGATTATATCCTTGCTTAATAATAAATTCTTCAATCGTTTTATCAGACATCGTCAGCCCATCGACCTTAATTCCTGATACTTCTTTTTCTATAATATCTACAAGATCTGGGTCTGCAATATCTTCAATATAGCAAACACAAACATCGGCTTTGGAACGTTCGCCTACTTTGAGCATTTTGTATCGCAGCTTTTCATCCCGCACTCTTCTTCGAATAAGCGCTGTATTTACAATAATGTTTTCAACAAAACCGTCTCTTGCTCCCCTGACAACCTTTTCTGTATCCGGCTCCTCAGGCATTCTGCCAGGATAACTTCTAACATCAATGATAAAGGCGTAGTTTTCACCTTCTACAACAACTGCTACAAGCCCGGACAGCACTTGATCCACCGCTTCATCCAGCGTTTCTACCTTGGAGACCTGCTGATTGACAAGGCGGTTCTCGACTACATGTGCAAGATCATCTGATTCTGGTTCGTTGTCATTGATTTCGATTAGTTCTTTTAATAAGTAGATGACATACTGTGTATCACACAATCCGTTTACATAGTAAAGCTGGATTTCCTGATCGTGTATATAAATTTTCCGAACACCAAGGTCAAAGCTGAGACCCATTCCGACATTTTCTTTGAAGTAATCTTCATTTTTCTTCGGGTCTCGGTACACGTTTACCTTGTCTTTCTTCATGGAAGCCACTCCTTTCTAATATTAATTCCACTGCTTTCATCGTGATTGGAGATCCCTTGCTCAGATCATCTTTCCGTCCCATCTTGCCAATATCTCCAATCCCGACAACGAACGGGAGATTGAGGGAGTCAAGACAATACACTGTATCCCCGCTCATTTTATGGGGCTCCATTTCGGGAAGACCGTGTTTGTCGACACCGTATTCTGTCAGTTCACCTTCCCGGTCAATGGAGACATGGACCTTTGTCCATTCGGCTTGGTGCGTCTTAGATGCAACTGCAATCGCGCCAATGACTTCGATTTCAGGGTGGCGTGCTACATGTTTCATCGCCGTCTCGCCTGTTCCTTCACCGGTCAGTCCAGAATCATCAAACATCACAAAGACTGGATCATACGGTGTTTTTAAAATCATCTGAACAAGTTCAGGTCCTGTCCGTTTGCTTGGATTTCCTTTTGAGCTGGAAATACATCGTCCGCCGACGTTTTTAGCGGCGAGCTCAATGGTTTTGGCAGCATATATATCTCCGTCTGTCACTAAAATGATTTTCCGTCTTTGCCCCATATTCGGTTATCCTTTCGGTTTAAAGATCAGTGCGATAATAAATGAGAATAAAATCGCAGCTGATATTCCAGCCGAGGTTAATTCAAAAATCCCGATACCGATGCCGATGAATCCATGTACATCTGCCTGGTGCATTGCCCCATGAAGCAAGCTATGACCAAAGCTGACGATTGGTACGGTTGCGCCCGCACCTGCAAATTCAATAAATTTATCATAAATACCGAATCCGTCTAAAATGGTACCTGCCACAACAAAAGTAGTCATGACATGTGCCGGCGTGAGTTTGAGTACATCTAGCAAAAGCTGGCCAATGACACAAATAAGTCCGCCTGCCACAAAAGCGATAAGATAATCCATTAGCTCTCTCCTCCTGCACGCTCAAATACGACACCGTGCGCAATGGTTGGAATGGTCTCTTTTTGCTGAACCATCATTGGGCTGAGTAGCGCCCCGGTTGCGACAACGAGTACTCTTTGCAGATTCCCTGCTTTCATTTCTTGAAAAATATGACTAAATGTCACAACAGCTGAACAAGCACAGCCGCTGCCTCCAGCGAATACGTTTTGATCGGGTGTATAGATGATTAAACCGCAATCATCGTGTTTTCGCCCAAGCTGGATGCCTTCTTCTTTCAGGAGATCCTTTAAAATCGGTGAACCAATGCCTGATAAATCTCCAGTTAAAATCAAATCGTAATCATCTACTGTTCTTCCTAAGTCTTCTAAATGCTGCTTGATGGTGTCTGCCGCGGCCGGTGCCATGGCCGATCCCATATCAAATGGATCTGTAATGCCAAGATCCATGACCCTGCCTACCGTTGCACTTGTAATTTGAATTTGTGAGGGCTCTTGGCTGATAATAACGGCTCCGCTCCCTGTTACGGTACTTGTTGCTGTATCTGGCTTTTGTCCGCCGTATTCGGTCGGGTTTCGAAATTGGCGTTCTGCGGTCGCATTGTGACTGCTTGTTGCTGCGATGGCTCTATTTGCAAAGCCGCCATCAATGAGTGCTGACGCAATGGCGACCGATTCCATTGAGGTCGAGCATGCTCCAAATAAGCAGAGAAACGGGATCTTCAGCTCTCTTGCCACATAGTTTGCAGTGACGTTCTGGTTGAGTAAATCTCCAGCCAGCAACAGATCAATATCGCTTTTTTGCAAATTTGCTTTTGATAAAGCACTTGATATCGCATCATCCATGAGCTTCCTTTCAGCCATTTCCCAGTTCTTTTGATCACAGTGCATTTCATCGTATGTTTTATCAATTAAATGTCCAATTGGACCTTCTTTTTCCTTAGGTCCTGCAGCAGTTCCTTCTGCATTGACATAAAGCTTGTGCTCAAATACCCAAGATTGTTTACCTGTTAGTTTCACCTTTCATTCCTCCTACGAAAACATCTTTTCGAAGATGTATCGAATGATCCCTACGATATATGCCGAGACGACACCGAACACAATGACGTTCCCAGCTAGTTTAAACATATTTGTGGCAACACCTAAAACAAGCCCTTCACTTTTATGCTCAAGGGCAGCACTTGTCATACTGTTAGCGAAGCCTGTTACCGGTACAGCTGATCCCGCTCCAGCAAACTGGCCGATCTTATCGTAAATACCGATTCCAGTTAATATAGAAGAAATTAAAATGAGGGTTGCCACCGTCGGGTTCCCTGCTGTCTTTTCATTAAAATCAAAAAAGTGGATATAGAAATTTTGCAGCCCCTCTCCTATTAGACAGATTAAGCCGCCAACTAAAAACGCCTTGATGCAGTTGAGGACATAAGGAGGTTTGGGCTGATATGTTTTCACCTTAGATGGATAGTTCTCTTTTAAACTCGACACGTGTTGTTCCCTCCAATTTCTTAAATATAAATAAGCCAATGAAATAGTGAACCAAATATCTTTCCTAAGACGATGGCCATGAGCAGCAAAACAATTTTCCCGTCCATTCCAATTCTTTTCGTTAATATAGGAAGTACATTTAATACTTCAGTAAGTGCAGCTGCAAGCATGCCGACAAAGATGCCTGATAAAAGACCGACCGGCAGCGCCAGCCATTTGGTTAAATGCAGATGTATTTGACTTAAGGTGGCCCAGCCGCCAACAACCGCCCCGCTAATGACTGCCGCCTCGTACCCTTGTATGAAGCGCTGCGTTTTGGTTAATTGCATTAAGCGGGGAATGATGCCAAGCACTGTAAGAAATGCCACAAATCCTGCTCCGACTGTTAAACCGCCGCCAAGTCCAACGAGTACGACAAAAAGCCATTTACCGATCATGGATATCCTTCAATGTTTCTTTATTTTCATTGAGTGCGACATAATGATCGAGATCGAGCTGATATTTAAACATTTCCACTTCGAGCGGACTTGGTTCTTCATTTAAACGCTTTTTAAATACATGATTGAAAAACAAAATCATCCCAAGGCCGAGTCCAAAGCTATATGGAATTTGTAATAAATACGGATGCTCAACCGTTTTCCCTGTGATCATTTCATATAGGCGGATATGAACGAGCCGCATACTGACATCCTCGTGGAAATTCATAATGGCAAGCGCCGCTCCGACAAATAATAGAAGCCATACAAACACAAATAAAACGGGAGAAAGCTGGCGTTTGCCTGTATCAATTTCAACAATGGCCTCAGAGCCGCCAACGGTTTGAATGTCGATATCCGGCCACGTTTTTTTGATCGTTTTGACGACATGCATGATATCAAGAACGGCGATGTGACGATCCTTTTTGCTGACATGATACACCGGCATTTTGCTAAGCTTTTGCACAGCAAACTCATCACCAGTGATTTGGGCGACATCCTCTAAATAAATGAGCTGATCTATTCCAGTCTTGATTCGATGGCGCAGCCGAATAAAGATTTGTCCGTCCATCCAAGTCACTTCCTATACGAGGGGTTAAAAATAGTATGTGGTGAAAAATGGTTCTCATACTGATAGAACTTGATTTACCGGTAATTACCACACAAAAAAAGCCAGCCGAATTGGCTAGCTGTCTTTTTGATCCATTTGCATTTGGATTTGCTTTAAAATTTTCTTTTCAAGCCGTGAGACTTGCACCTGTGAAATGCCAAGTCTTTCTGCAACCTCAGATTGTGTCTGGTCTTTATAATACCTTAAATACACAATGAGTTTTTCCCTTTCTTCTAATTCCTTGATCGCTTCTTTCAGAGCAATTTTGTCAAACCATCTTTCTTCAGAATGATCGGCAATTTGATCAAGCAATGTTATCGGATCCCCATCATTTTCATACACTGTTTCATGAATGGATGATGGTGAGCGGACCGCTTCTTGGGCGAGGACGACATCCTCTGGTGTGATATCAAGGTATTCGGCAATTTCTTGAACGGTCGGCATTCTTCCATGAGACTTAGACAACTCATCCCTTGCCCGCCGGATTTTATTTCCGAGTTCCTTTAATGACCTGCTCACTTTGACCGTCCCATCATCCCGAATGAATCGCTGAATTTCCCCGATGATCATTGGGACGGCGTACGTTGAAAACTTTACATCATATGACAAATCAAATTTATCCACAGATTTCAGCAGTCCAATACAGCCAATCTGAAACAGATCATCTGGTTCATATCCCCTATTTAAAAAGCGCTGAACAACGGACCAAACAAGACGCATGTTTTTTTCTACGAGGAGGTCTCTTGCTTGCTGATCACCGTCTTGGCTTTTTTTGATGAGCTCTTTGACTTCATCATTTGACAGCTGGGCTTTTTTAGCTTGCTTTTTTACCTCCACATCCATATGAGCAGCTCCTTTAATTACAAAGCGCTTTGCTTTTTGATAGATGCTTTGTTAAACGGATGGTCGTGCCCATTTCTGGAGATGAATCCACCATGACATCATCCATAAAATTCTCCATGATGGTAAAGCCCATTCCAGAGCGCTCTAAGTCTGGTTTTGTTGTAAAAAGCGGCTGTCTTGCTTCCTCAAGATCGGTAATACCCATGCCTTCGTCACGGATGGTGAGGTAGACGACATGGTCATCTAATGTGACATGGATATGCACCTTGCCATCTGGATTCCCATCATAGCCATGGATGATGGAGTTTGTCACTGCCTCTGATACGACGGTCTTGATTTCTGTTAATTCATCTAAAGTCGGATCAAGCTGAGCGATAAACGCCGCGACTGTCACCCTCGCAAACGATTCATTTTGGCTTAATGCCGAAAAAGTCAGATTCATTTCATTTCTCATGACGCCACCCCCAATGTTTGCAAAGCCGTTTGCTCTGAAGGCTCCATACGAATGATTTTAAACAAACCAGACATATCAAATAACCGATTCACTGCTGGCGAGATGGCACAGACGACCATTTCTCCGCCAAGCTGCTTAATCTCTTTATATCTTCCTAAAATCACTCCGAGTCCAGAGCTGTCCATAAATGATAAATCAGCCAGATTCAGCACAATGTGGCGAATGTCCTCTGTTTCCAAATAATTCGTCACCTTTTGTCTCAATGTTTCTGCGGAGTGATGATCGAGCTCTCCTGTTAACCGAATGCAAAGTACGCTCTCTTTTACTTGAAAATCAATACCAAGGCTCATCTTTTTATTCCTCCTTGCTCTATTTCGGATAAAGAGTGTTTCTCTTTTATATGAAGTAAATCCTTCACCATGACAAAACTAGTGACCATTCGTCACATTTAGATGTTCTTTTCTTTTTCCTCATAGCAAAAAGACTGCCCATTTCAGCAGCCTTTCTCCTTTTATTTCCATTTTACAAAATCAGCCATTGCTCGTTTGAAGAAAGTCCAAATGCCTGCCTTTTCCATTCCTTCTTTTGCTTCTACAGGACTTTCATGCAGCACTTTTCCGTCTTTTTTCAAGACGATCGTACCAAGTTCCGTTCCTTTTGAAAATGGAGCCTTGACATCATGAGACAATTTGATTTCTTTTTTGATCTGATCCACATTTTCGCCTTTTTTCGTTAGAAGGGAGATCGGTTCAGAAGTAACGAGCTGAATATTTTTCTTTTTCCCTTTGCTCACTTTGACCTCCGCCACATCTTGCCCTCGTTTGTAAAGCGGATGAGTCGTATATTGACTAAATGCGTAGTCCAGCATTTTGACTACCTGAGCGTTTCTGTCTTTCGGGGTGCTTGCACCGAAGACAACCGCAATGACGCGCATGTTGCCTTTTTTAGCAGATGCAGTTAAACAGTATTTCGCTTCGCCTGTAAAACCGGTTTTCACCCCATCGACACCTGGATAAAATTTAATCAGACGGTTTGTGTTTACAAGCCAGAATTTTTTATCTGTGTTTTGCCGTAGATAGTCTTCGTAGACACCTGTGAATTTGGTGATTTGTTCATATTTCAACAGCTCTTTTGCCATTATTGCCATATCGTGAGCTGTGCTGTAATGATCTTTTTCAGGAAGTCCTGTTGGGTTTTGAAAGATTGTTGAGTTGAGGCCAAGCTCTTTCGCCCTTTTGTTCATCTGCTCTACGAACTGTTCTTCAGATCCTGCAATATGCTCTGCCATGGCAACTGAAGCATCATTTCCCGAAGCAATCGCAATGCCTTTCAGCATTTCTTTCACGGTCATTTCTTCTCCTGGTTCAAGGAAGATTTGCGACCCTCCCATGGACGCTGCATAGTCGCTCGTTCTGACCTTGTCTGTCATTTTCAGTTTACCCTGATCAAGGGCTTCCATGATGAGAAGCATCGTCATGATTTTGGTCATACTTGCGGGTGCAAGCTTTTCATCGCTGTTTTTATTGTAAAGCACCTTTCCTGTGTCACGTTCTATTAAGATCGCTGATTTGGCTTCGTGTGCCAATTCTGATGTTTGTTTTTCTCCTGGTTTTTCAATCTTTTCTTTTGCTGTCGCTGATGGTGAAACCATTGAGATAAGGATCATTAAAATAAACAATGCACATATATGACGTTTCAAGTGGCAGACCTCCATTATCGTAATCCTTTCTATTTTTTCCTCATACAGGCTGTTTTATTCAGAGATCGTATGATTGCAAATAAAAAAAGCCTTCTGCTTGGGTAGCAGAAGGCTCTTGGCACATGCTATGAAAGTTGTTTGACAATGTCTTTTACTAAATCAAGAAAACTTGCTTTCACTTTTTCCGTTACTTCGATCACTTCATCATGTGACAGCGGCTGATCCAAAATACCAGATGCCGCATTGGAAATGCATGAAATGCCAAGTACTTTGATTCCTGCATGACGCGCAACAATGACTTCTGGAACAGTCGACATTCCTACCGCATCTGCTCCAAGCGTTCTAAGGAAACGAACTTCAGCAGGTGTTTCATATGAAGGGCCTGTCATCCCTGCATAAACCCCTTGCTGTACAGATATACCTAAACGCTGGGCTGTTTCTGCTGCAAGTGCCAGCAATTCTTTATCGTACGGTGCAGACATATCAGGGAAACGAACGCCTTGACTGTCATTTGGGCCAATTAATGGATTGGTTCCCATCATATTGATATGATCTGTGATCAGCATGAGGTCTCCTGGACGGAATGAAGTATTCACTCCGCCGGCTGCATTTGTGACAATGCATGTTTCAATACCAATTTCTTTCATCACACGGACAGGAAACGTCACTTGCTTCATATCATACCCTTCATAGAAATGAAAACGTCCTTGCATCGCGCAAACGACAGTGCCTTTCAGCGTTCCGATCACGAGCTGCCCTGCATGTCCCTCTACTGTTGAAACAGGGAATCCGGGAATATCTTCATATTTTATTTTGATTGGATTTTCAATCTCATCTGCTAAAATGCCAAGCCCTGATCCTAAAATCAATCCAACTGTTGGTACATATGTCGATGCTTGTTTAATATATGCCGCCGCTTCTGAAAACTGTGCTCCCACGAGATTTCCCCCTATTTGAGTTTAGATAAAAAGCTTGTTCCGTATTTAGGCATTGCTGATTTGAAATTATCTGCAACGGTTGCCCCAAGATCAGCAAACGTTTTTGCTGTTGGCAGTTCATTTGCTTCCTGATGCTTTTTGCTGTAAGCAATGAGCGGAACGTATTCTCTTGTATGATCTGTTCCGTGATGAATCGGGTCATTTCCATGATCTGCTGTGATCACAAGAAGATCATCTTCTTTCAACAGGTCAAACACTTCAGGAAGACGTGCGTCAAATTCCTCTAATGCTTTTCCATAACCCTCTGGATCTCTTCTATGTCCGTAAAGAGCGTCAAAATCAACAAGGTTCAAAAAGCTGAGTCCTGTAAAGTCTGTTTTAAGTGTATCGACCAGCTTGTCCATTCCATCCATGTTCGATTTTGTTCTAAGAGATGATGTGATTCCTTCGCCGTCATAAATATCAGAGATTTTTCCGATCGCAATGACATCGAGCCCATCATCTTTCAGTTCATTCATGACTGTACGGTCAAATGGTTTTAACGCATAATCATGACGGTTTGGCGTTCTAACAAAAGCACCAGGCTCTCCGACAAACGGACGAGCGATAATCCGTCCAACCATATATTTTTCATCTAATGTGAGTTCACGGGCAATTTCACAAATACGGTAAAGCTCATCTAATGGCACAACTTCTTCGTGCGCAGCAATTTGCAGCACAGAATCTGCAGATGTATAAACGATTAAATCGCCTGTATTCATGTGCTCTTCGCCAAGCTCATCTAAAATTTCCGTACCAGACGCAGGTTTATTTCCAATAATACCTCGGCCAGTTTTTTCTTTTAATTCATTTAATAGTTCATCTGGGAATCCGTCTGGAAAGACTTTGAACGGTGTGTCTATGTAAAGACCCATGATTTCCCAGTGCCCTGTCATTGTGTCTTTACCATTTGATGCTTCTTGCATTTTTCCATAATACGCAAGCGGTTTTTCATCCGCTGGAATTCCTTTGATTTCTTTAATATGACTCAGCCCAAGCTTCGCCATATTCGGCATATGAAGCCCGTTCATTTTTTCAGCAATATGTCCAAGTGTATCTGCACCTACATCATTAAAATCAGCAGCATCTGGTGCTTCCCCAATCCCTACTGAATCCATTACGACGAGGAAAATGCGTTTATACTGATAATCAGGCATTAAAAAGCGCCTCCTTCAATATTCTTGTCTTTTGACCTTACAAACAGTAAGAGGTCAGACATCTCAAGTATAAACCGTTTACAAGCCAGTTGACAACCATAAACGGTGTAAAGATGAAAAAGCATGACACCCGTTCATCGTGTCATGCTTTACTTATGCCCTTGGATGGAATTTGTGATACACATCTTTCAGTCTTGTTTTCGTCACATGTGTATAAATTTGTGTTGTTGAGATATCGGCATGTCCGAGCATCTCCTGTACAGCTCTTAAGTCCGCACCGTTTTCAAGCAGGTGTGTAGCAAATGAATGTCTGAGCGTATGAGGCGTCAGCTCCTTTTGAATCCCTGCTTCAATGGCTCGTTTCTTTAAGTTCTTCCAGAAGCCCTGGCGCGACATTTTTTTCCCGTGATGATTGAGAAACAGGGCATCGGACGGCTGTTTTTTTAACAGCTTGCTTCTTCCCTTTTCGATATATTCTTCAATTGCGCTTGCGGCAGCTTCACCGATTGGCACAATTCGCTCTTTTCTTCCTTTTCCAAAACAGCGGATAAAGCCCATTGTGAGGTGCACATCTGCAAGGGTCAGATCCAGCATTTCACTGACGCGAATGCCTGTTGCATATAAGAGCTCAAGCATTGCTTTGTCTCGGTAGTCAAAGGGAGTGTGCTGATTTGGTGTATCAAGCAGTTTTTCGACCTCCCCTAATGATAGAACTTTCGGTAATGTCCGCTCTGTTTTTTGCGTTTCAATGTTCCATGACGGGTCATCCGTTGTCACTTTTTCCCGAAGCAAAAATTGATGAAAGGAACGGATCGATGATAGATGCCGTACAGACGTTTTACTCGATTTCCCTTCCTCTTTTAACTGCTTTAAATAATGAATGATATGCAGGCGCGTGACATCGCTAATATCCGTCAGCTGTTCATGTGTCATTAAAAAAGACAAGTAGTTCTGCAAATCTCTTTTATAAGAAACAATGGTATTTTCAGAGAGTCCTCTCTCTACGGTCATAAAATGAATAAAGTCGGATAATTGATCGTTCAATGATTTCTACTCCCCGTTTTGATAAAAATAAATCAATCGGTCTTGCCAATTGTCTTGATTCGGCTGATCCATTTCCATCACTTTAATTGCTGCACCCTCTGGTTTATCATAACGATGGTAGCTTTCATATTCTGAATTTATCCATATCATAGCATAATAGAACAGGACGGTAAAACCTGTGAACAAGATAAATACTTTGATCACTTCACCTGTTGTTTTGAGCCATTTTCCCATGATCTTCAAGTCCTTTCTCACCTTCTCATTACTTCAGCATATGCCAGGTAGGACAAGGAATATACAGCGAAAATGCAAAAAACCTCTTCATCTTAAATGAAAAGGTTCCAATTCGGATTATTTGCCGGATTCATCATCATGACACCGGTGGCAAATACCATGGAATGTCAATCTATGATCCTTAATTTTAAATTTCCAGTCACGTTCAATAATCTCTTCGACATCTTCTAATAAATCATCTTCTATCTCATCGACTGTTCCGCATTCCATGCAGACAAGATGGTGATGGAAGTGAGCGGCTCCTTCTTTGCGAAGATCATATCGCGAAACGCCGTCTCCAAAGTTAATTTTATCAACAACTTTCAGTTCAGTGAGCAATTCTAACGTCCGATAAACAGTAGCAAGACCAATTTCAGGAGACTTCTCTTTTACGAGGAGGTATACATCTTCTGCACTTAAATGGTCTTCTTCATTCTCAAGCAGTACTCTTACTGTGGCTTCACGCTGTGGCGTGAGCTTGTAGCTGGAAGAATGAAGCTGTTTCTTAATTCGATCAATCCTATTTTCCATTGACTTTCCCTCCTACGCCACATTACTTGATCATTATATCAAATGATGTGCTGAGAGCCAACTATAATCATTTTAAATTGATAAATAAATTGATTATTAATTAATAACAATTATAAAAGAATACCTGCCAGCTTTTTCATCAGCATGAATGATATGTACGATTCAAAAAAAGATGAAAGTGCAGCAAGCGCTAAAATCATCAGCAGAACCGATGCATACCGGCCAAACCACTGGACGGGTGCTTGACTGATGGTTTTTTTCATGAAGAGCTGTCCAATGAGACGGATGGAAAACGCAATCGCACAGGTGCCAATCACTAAATAGGCTGGAATAAGCAGAATGTTTTGCGGAAGCACCGATACAAACGAGAGAAAAAATCCACTCAGCCCCATTTGATTCACGAGAAAACCAACAGTAAATCCAACAACAATTCCTTTTAAAAAGATCATGAGAAAGATGAGCGGCAGACCAATGATGGATATTCCCAGTATCCACATAAGGCCTAAATATTTCATATGATGCAGGAAGCTTTGTAAAAACATTTCTTTTGATTCTGCTGCTTTCTCATTCGTCAGCTGACCAAAAAATTGATTTAAATAATAGAATAAATCCTCTTTCTGGCTGAATGTCATGCTATTGACAATGATGGCACCGAAGATCACACCCATTAAAAAGAGTACAGAGACAAATAAATAAATCGAGAGATGATCTTTTACGTGCTGAAGAAGATGCTCCTTCCAAGACTTTTTCCGCATGTGTCTTCCTCCCAAATCGTAAGGTTACTAGATTCTATGAGAGAGATTACGAAACATGACAGTTTTATTGAAAGAAAAAAGAGAAAGCAGCCTGCTCACTGCTTTCTCTTTTTCATTTATCGTGCGGCTTTTTGTACGTTCACAAGCCCGGCACCGTAATAAAAAGGTTCTCCAAGTTTTGTCGCCGTTTTTGACAGTCTCTCACGCACTTCATCGTTTGTCAGATTCGGATGTTTTGATAGAATGACAGCCGCAGCGCCCGTTATATGCGGTGATGCCATTGACGTTCCGCTCATGTAGCCGTATTCGTTATGAGGAATGGTGCTCAGCGTTGAAACGCCTGGTGCTGAGACTTCCAGTTCTTCGCCAACAGATGAATCAAAAGCTCTTTGCTTTTTTTGGTCAACAGAGGCAACAGCCATCACGGAGCTGTATTTAGCCGGATAGTCAATCGTATTGAGAGAGCCATAACTTCCTTCATTCCCTGCAGAAGCCACAATGAGAATCCCTTTATCATACGCTCGATCTACCGCTTCTTTCAGCGCCTCAGATTCACTTGCTCCCCCCATACTAATATTGATGACATCCATGTCATTCTCAATGGCCCATTCAATCCCTTTTATGATCCAGCTATAGTAACCGTCACCATTTTCATCTGCCACCTTAACAGCATAGATAGAGGCTTTTGGCGCAACACCAACGACACCTACCTTATTATCTAAAGCGGCAATTGTCCCTGCCACATGCGTCCCATGTTTATGCGGATCTACAAGCGGATCGGACTCTGTCGGTACAAAGCTCACCCCGCCGGTGACATGTAAATCCTCATGTTTGCCGTCGATACCGCTGTCAAGAACTGCTACTTTGACATTCTGTCCAGCGTATCCTTGTTTATGTACCTTTTGTGCTTTGATGCTTTTGATGCCATATGGAACAGTTTGACTGCTTGTTTTTGCTTTTTGGTCTTCCTCAATGAAGGTCACTTCTTTTGCTTCATTCAGTTTCTTTTTTGATGTCTCATTCAACGACACTTTCATCATATCTATTTGCTCTATGGATTCTTTCACATGCCCGCCAGCTTCTTCTACAAGCTGTTTTTGTATTTTGTCTTGAACGGAAGAAGAAAAGCCGATCATGTACTCTTTTTTTGCTTGTTCCTTTGCAGAAATATCTGACGCGCCAAACATGACCGATGCCACAAGCACACTTGCCATACAAAGCCCTGCTCCAAATGACTTGACGTTCACAATACTCACTCTCCCTTTCGTTTCTTTTTGTCATTTAACTACATTTTTAGACAAAAAGAAACGACCGTTTGTCCTATTTTTAAAAATTTTTCCATTTATTTGATCTAGTTTTCACAAAAAAGCAAAATAAAAATGCTTATGATCCTCTTGATAGTGATCATAAGCATTTCGTCCTTTATGTTTTTTCATCATGTGCTGCAAGACTTCTTGTTTTGTTTTTGTCTTCCTTTCGTGTGTGCTAAAATGCGGCATGTTTCCTCTCGACAGTTCTGGATTACGGCTGTGCTGTCTTTGGATATGCTCTCGTTTTTTCTTTGCTTTGCTTTTTCCCATTTGGCAAAACCCCTTTCGTTGACGTTATGATACACGATGTTACATAAAAAAGATAGACGTAAATACGTCTATCTCAGATTGTTGACAAAGGGCTAAAATGATCTTTATTTTAGCCCTTTGTCTTCTTTCATCTTCAGCGTGATAGAAAACCTTTGAAGTCTAGGAAGGACGAGCACTGGAGCGGAGCGAATTTGACATTCGTGAGCACCGGAGCGCAGACCTGACAACGAATGCAAGGGTTTGTCTACACGCTGAGATAGACGTAAATACGTCTATCTTTCTGTTTTTACCATATCAAGATGCGGAATCCCATCTTCATCATAAACATCTGAGACGGCCTTGAAACCAAATGATTCGTAAAATGACTTCAGGTAGGCCTGCGCCTGTATTTTGACACTTGTTTCACCTAGTTCACTAAGCTTTTCCAAAGCCTTGATGAGCAGCATCTTTCCATACCCTTTTTTCCGGCCGGCCTGCGTCACAAGAACGCGGCCGATGGACGCCTCTTTGTACACGATCCCGTTTTGAAAAATTCGGCAATAAGCCACAATGGTGCCATTCTCTTTTGCGATGAGATGAATTGCTTCTTGGTCCCTGTGATCAATTTCAGGGTAAAGGCATGTTTGTTCTACAACAAACACGTTGACTCTTTCCATAAGAATCAAGTAAAGATCCTCTTTTGACAATTGTTCAAACGTTTGACATGTCCATTTAATGTGACTCATGATTGATATCCACCTTACCGTACACTCCGCCTCCACCAGCGATTAGTCCGACTTCGCCCTTTCTTGCTTTGATGATGTAGCCCGCTATCTTTTCTGGCAAAACGGCTTTTAGTTCTTGTTCTGTTGCTTGATGCAGAATATTCATCTCTGTGTGAAACACGGCTTTTAGCTTCTCCAGCGTTTTAGGTCCAACACCCGGAATAAACTGAAGCGGGAGCTGATGAACATAAGGAGGTCTCATTCTTTTTTCACTTTCTTGGTCAGCAAGCTCTTTTAAACGCTCACTTACTCCTTTTGTCATCCGGGTATGTCCGCATTCGTGGCACTCTTCCTGATCTGATGCGTGAGGTCTTACCCCGCATTTCTCGCAGGTCGTATGATAGTACTTCCCAAGCCGTGGAGCAAGTCCATAATTTCCTGTGACAGCTCTACCATCTTTTTCTTCAAGGGCTAGCTTGAATTCGGCAAAAGAGGCATGATCCATTTTGATTTTGGTATATTCTCGCGCGATTTTCCCTAAAGAATGAGCATCTGAATTCGTTAAAAAGGGATACCGGTTCAGCTCACTCAGCTGGGACGCCATTGACGTATCACAGCTAAGACCAAGCTCAACAGCATCAATAAGGTCAGGATCAAATACTTCCGTTAAAGAAGTGCTGACCCCTTTGCCATATAGACTTTTATGCGGCGTAAAAATATGAGCAGGAATAAACAATCCTCCTAGCTCTTTTACTTTGCGCTGAAGTGTTTTCCCATCAACATAGAGGCGTTGTGAACTCAAATGCACATTTTTCATATGAAGCGAAAGCCATGCGGAGAACTCAGACATTTTGTGTAGTGTGGGCATAAATGCCAGCACATGAATTGGACCCTTTGAATGGTCATCATTGATCTCTAATTCACTGCCTAAAAGCAGCACTGTCGGTCCAAATGATAGACCGCCGTCATTTAGTTCCGTGTACCGGCCTTCCTCTACACCCTCTATTAACTCTTCTAAGACTTCTGGAGATTGTGCATCAATCACACCAATCATCCCCATCCCTTTACTTTCCGCTGCTTCAATGAGAATTTGGTCAATTGTCAATGACCTTGCACCTGTAATTTTGACAGCTCTGCCTGTTCTTGTTCTGCCAATATGAATATGGATGTCTGCAAAAAATTCCTTCATTTTGTTGACTCAAGTACCTCTTGCAGTTGTAAGTATTGAATGGCATAGGCTGTTTTTGCATCGTAAATATGCTGCTGTTCAATGAGGTGCAAGGCTTCTTCTAATGAAACTTCCATTACTTCGACAAATTCATCTTCATCCAGCTCTCTTTTTTCTTCAAGCGGAACTAGCTGATCTGCTAGATAAATGTGAACAATTTCATCTGCAAAACCAGGTGATGTATAAAAGGCCGTCAGCTTTTGAAGCTGCTGAGTTGTATATCCTGTTTCTTCTTCTAATTCTCTTAATGCTGTATGTGCCGGCTCTTCCCCTTTTTCTAGTTTTCCAGCCGGAATTTCAACGATGGCTCTCTCTAGTGCTTTACGGTATTGTTTGACCAAGATGATTTTATTTTCGTCTGTACGTGCAATGACAGCTACTGCACCAGGATGTTTAATGATTTCGCGTTTGCCTTGTTTTCCGTTAGGCAATTCTACATCTTCAAGTACCAAATCAATGATTTTTCCGTTGTATAATTCTTTCGACGATAATGTTTTTTCTTCAAAGTCCTTCAATTTTGTCAGCTCCTCGTTCTACTTTCACTTTTTACTTCATTTATTTTAACATAGATGATTTAAGAGAAGCGAAAAGCGAAACGCTTGCTTCAATGCGCCATTTGAAATCACCTAGCTTGAATTCCTGATTTTTTTCACTTAATGTGAAAGGATAGGAGTGTGATGGAATTGAAAAAAAGACGTATTGGCACCTCAGATCTTTTAGTGAGCGAGGCGGCACTAGGATGCATGTCTCTTGGGACTGATAAAGAAAAAGCGCTCTCTTTATTAGATGAGGCCATTGATCTCGGAATTAACTATTTGGATACAGCCGATTTATATGATTTTGGGACAAATGAGGAAATTGTTGGGGAAGCCATCAAAAATAGACGGCAAGATTTGATTTTGGCGACAAAAGGCGGCAACCGCTTTGAAAAAGGCAAACCAGGCTGGGACTGGGACCCTTCAAAGGCGTACATAAAGGAAGCAGTAAAACAAAGCCTCAAGCGGCTTCAAACAGATTATATTGATTTATATCAATTGCATGGAGGCACGATTGATGACCCCATTGATGAAACGATTGAGGCTTTTGAAGAATTAGTAGAGGAAGGCGTTATTCGCTATTATGGCATTTCATCTATCCGCCCAAATGTCATTAAAGAATATGCCAAAAAGTCCAATATCGTAAGCGTGATGATGCAATATAGCTTACTCGACCGCCGCCCGGAAGAATGGTTCTCTCTTCTTGAAGAACAAAGCATTAGCGTCGTCGCAAGAGGTCCTTTAGCGAAAGGATTATTAACTGAAAAACCACTTTCTCAAGCAAGTGCAGCGATTCAAAAAAACGGCTATCTTCAATATTCATTTGAAGAGCTCCAGCAGATCATTCCTTCTTTAAAGAAAGTCGCTTATGACCTGTCCCTCACCGAACTGTCCATTCAATATGTACTGAAACATTCTGCGGTCAGTTCCGTTGTATTTGGCGCGAGCTCGGTGGATCAGTTAAAAGAAAACATAGCAGCAGCAAATGCACGTTCTTTAAGTGACCAAGAAGTCAAAGCAGTAACTTACTATACAAAACCGTTTATGTATGAAGCGCACCGATCCTAATAAGAAAAAATCACATCATTTGATCTCGTCAGAATGTAGAAAAACTCATGTTTTTCTACATTTTTTTATGTTTTTCTCTATATAAAATAAGGAGGGGCTAAAAGCCCCGTTGTCTTATCTTGCACTTTCGTAATATGCATAATTTCCAGATTTGCCTTTAAGATAAAATGTGGTACCAAAACGACTGAAACTATTTGCAAAAGAACCATTATCTGAATGCATACATAATCGATTACTTGCACCTTTAAAAGGAGTTACAGAACAATCTACAATTGAAGTAGCCTTTGTACTCACATCTGCATTCGTTAACTCATTTGTTGCAAGAGCTTGTCCAGAAACAGGTAAAAGCAATCCTAAAGATAAAGCGACTCCAGCCATTGTTTTTCTCAATTTCATGTGAATCATCCCCATTCCCAAATTTTGTAACACACCTTCATTATAAGAAGAACGACCTTCTACCAAAAGGGTCTTAATAACCATATTTTCAATAAAAAGGAATTTAAATAAATCAATACTCACCTTTTTATTTCTGTTTCAAACATAAGCTATGGGATTTCGTTTAAAAAATCATACTGTCGCGATTCTGAAATGAAGTGATATGAAATGCTTTTCTCTTTATGGACCTATGTTTATTCTCTGTGGATCTATCTCAAGGATGATGACATGAAAAAAAGGAAGCATCATTGCTCCCTTTTTTAGCTTTTATACTTTCTCCAGTCTAAATGGCTTTCATCTAGCAGCTCTGAAAAGCTTTTGTTTTTTTCTTTTTCTTTCTGCTGCCGAAGGAGGTCTTGTCGTTTTTGTTCTTCTCTTTTTTCTGTTTCAACGGCGAGGTTCTGTTTCATTTGAAGAAGCTGCTGTTTGACATCGTCCTTTATGCCGTCCTTTAATTTCGCTTGATCCTGCTTGATCTTTTTCATTGTGCCTCTCTCCTTTTGACTTAGTGTATCATCCGTTTTATTTTCTGAGCAAGAGGCACGCCAATCTACCAAGATGTGGTATGATCGTCATAGAAAAAACTTCGGAAAGGAAGAATCGGCTAGATGAAGAAATGGTTCGCTATATTTGCCTTCATATTATGTCCACTCGCTGTCATCGGCATTTTTTTCACCAATAAAATGATGTATATTCGAAAATTAACGGATGAAGAGCTCATCAAACGAGAATCAGATGGAGGCCATTATCATCACGAGGAATTTCAGGAGCTTAAGAAAGAGAAAGTGTGTATTCCTTCAGCATTTGGTTATAATCTACATGGCTATTTTGTGCCGCATCCTCATACAACACGCACAATCGTACTTTGCCACGGTGTGACAGTCAGTTTGATTAATTCCGTTAAGTATATGAAATTATTCCAAAAGCTCGGATGGAATGTGCTGCTTTATGATCATAGAAGACACGGGATGAGCGGCGGGAAAACCACGAGTTATGGATATTATGAAAAAGAAGATCTAGCAAAGATCGTAAAGTGGCTCAGACAAAAACTCGGAGAAAGTGCCATCATTGGGATACACGGAGAATCAATGGGTGCAGTCACGACCTTGTTATATGCTGCGAAGCCGGAAGCAACCGCCAATTTTTACATAGCAGACTGCCCTTTTGCTTCTTTTGAGGACCAGCTTCTGTATCGATTAAAAACAGATTTTCGCCTTTCAGGGCAATGGATTCTTCCACTAAGTGATCAAGTGTTAAAATGGCGGGACGGATACCGCATCCGGCAAGTTTCCCCTCTTGATGTGATCGATCATGTGAAAGAACCTGTACTTTTTATTCATAGCCGCCATGACGACTATATCCCCTGTGAGCAAAGTCAGCAGTTATATGCACGAAAAAAGGGTGACAAACAGTTGTTTATTGCGCCACATGGTGCGCATGCAATGTCTTTTAGCGAAAATAAGGAAGCTTATGAGCAAGAAATTCAAGCATTTCTTCAAAGATTTGAATTGAATGAAAATAAAAGAGGAGAATGAACAGCAGTTCGTCCCCTCTTTTTGAGCTAACTTATGCGATAGTCACCACTGTTGTATGGTGTCTGCCCGCAAGCTCCATATGGCTCTCTTCCGATTGCTGCTGACTCATGACCGATAATCCTGCAGTTGCTGCCAATAAAAGAACTATCAAACTCGTTTTCATATAAATGACCCCCATTTTGAATTTTTGATATGGCTTGAATTTTCCTTTCGTAAAACCGGGTAGATACTTCAAACAGTCCAAGCTCATTGTAATAATGAGCCGCATCAAGTGCCAATTCCTCAATATCTGGGTATAAGCGCTTGTCCTCGAGCAGGTCTAATGTATCGTCTATGATTGTTATGTCTGCATCAACGTACAATGCTTTTAAGAACTGAAATTTGCAGATGTAAATTTCATCTTCTAATTCACAGGCCTTCATAATACCTTGTTGATAGAGGGTTAACGACTCTTCTATTTGTTTTTGTTTAAACAGGATTTGTGTCAGCATAAATAGTGGGTCTAGAGAGCGATTAAGATGGGTTAAATTCTCCTTTTCAAACACTTCAATAGAGTCTTTCAGATAACGGCTTGCTTCCGCAAGATCGTTCATTTGATAATAACAGTTACCTAAGTTGAAAAGGGCCGAACCTATGACTCGAGGGTTTCCAATTGAGCGTGCTCGCTTTAGAGCATTTTTAAAGTAGGGCAATGCATGTTCATAGCATTTCAAATCATCATAGTTTGCACCAATGACAAATTCACAGTGGATGATTCTCAGCGTGTACGTTCTGTAGGCAGAATACGTATCTAACGCTTGCAAGGCATAGTGCATCGAAAAGTGGGTTTGTTTCATGTGGTAGTAAATTTCTGCTAATTTAAAGTAAAATTCTGCTCTTTCTATATCATCTGATATGAGATTGAGCTTTTTTTCTGCTGAGCGGTAATAAGCAATGGCACTTAAGTAGTTTCTCTGTTCAAATTCAAACATTCCTGTGAAAAAATGAACATAGTATTCAAGCATATCCGTTAATTTCGTTTGTGAATGTTCGATCGTTTCTAGCAAATTCTTAATCTCTTCATCATTCGAGGCTTTCTTTGCCGGTTCAAAATATTCAAGCATTACCTTGTGGCGAAAATCCATCAGCTGGTAAAACAATAACAAGTTTTGATCCTGCTCCATCTCCAGGATTTCCTGCTCGATCTCCGCCTTCAGCTTCTCTGCTTTCATTACATGAAATCCGCAAATCTGCCTATACCATTCGTTTATTTTGATTCCAACCTGAGGCGATGACAGCTTGAGCTTCAATTCACTTTAGCACCTCCCTTCTCATATACGATACATGTTGTATTCTATCACATTTCCTCGAATGGAAGAAATATGAAATGTCATTTTTCGCAAAGTTTTCGGTATCCCGCAATAAACGCTGCGAATGCCTATTTTTCGGCATTTACAGCCATTATTTTTTTATTTCCAGCTTGCTCATTTTGTCGAATTGTTTGTTGAAAAACTGCTTTTTTCGCTTCAAAAGATCATTTTTCAGATTAGACAACCGTGCCGTTTGATGAGATGATAAACGCACGAAAAAACCCTTTCGAAAAAGGGCTTTTATAATACATCTGTTACTTGGTCCATATTCTCTTTGATCCAATTGACAGCTAATTCGAGCGTTGGAAATTCTTCCGTTTCAAATGTGACTTCATCTTGAAGAAGCCAAACGTCCTTTTTCACCGAATCCATTCCACCTATTGACCAGTGCAAAAGGCTATAGGGATGATTGTTATTTAAAAACGACACCCATGTTTTATTTTGTGCCGTATTTTGTATCACTTTTAGCTTTTGATCCACTACATTTCCACCTTACTTTACAAGTATACCCATTCTCGGGCTGAGTATTTGTTGAGGACTTTTCAACATAAGTGTGTTGGCTTTTTCATTAAAATCAATCGTCATTTCCTCGTCAAAAAAGACCTTTTGTGCTGTGTGTATGTACAGCTTAAAGAGCTGATTATGCTTGAGCTCTTCCCATTCGCCTGTTCTTTCACCTGTGAGCCAAATCATTGGGACACCGCTTACCGCACAGCCGCACCCATCTGAATCATATCGAAGGAGCAGTTCTTTTGTTTCATGCGCTGCTTGTTGTTTTGTTAGGAACGCTGCTGCTGGTTCTGTTATATGAATATACATGCCGAACATCCTTTTTTCGTTGATTGTTACATTGTAACATATTAGTCATCAATTAAACATGTTCACGTCCTGCCAGCTCTTATGTCTAATCGTTTTTCTTTAACTGCTCTGACCAATTGTACGCTTCTTGTTCAATTTCTTTAATGAGCCCATCTTTTCCTTTCATATAACTTGCCATATCTTCAGGATATGCTTTTGCCAATTGACGCTTTTTATCGGCATAGGCTTTGGCACGATCAGGTGCAGCTTTTAAATAATCTCGGAACACCAAATGCCTTTTTACATCATCATGTCCAGCTTCATAGGCGTGAACGTGATGTGTTCGATTCAAGCCGCCTTTTCTAAAAAAACGTCTTTCCTTGAGTCCATTTTCTCCGAGCGGTTCATATCCAAGCTGACGAAACAGGTGGTTACATTCATCTAAGCGACTGATATGCTTCACCTCTAGCAATATATCAATAATTGGCTTAGCCGCCATTCCTATGACTGACGTACTGCCAATATGGTGACCATATACCCAGTTGTCGCCAACTATCTTTTTCAGCTTGTCATGCTCATCTTGAAATTGTTTTGGCCAGCTCGCTTGGTATTCAATCACTTCCACTTTTCGAAGCATCAAACGTTCCATCTTTGTTAACATCAGATTGTTTTCCACCTGCAAACGATCCTTCTGTTTAAACCCTAGTTTTTCATAAAGCTTGATTGCTGGTATATTTGCTTCCGCTGTTGTGAGCTCAATTGTTTTTTGATGCTGGATGATGGATTGCAGGAGCGCTGTCCCGATTCCTTGATTGACATGATGAGGGTGCACAGCTAACCGGCTGAGGATGATTCGGTCGTCATGCAGTTCATATGAAGCGATCCCTAACAAATGCCCCTCTTTTTCAAATCCTATGAAAATCTCATTTGTTTCTATTATGTCTTTCACCGTTTCTTTTAAGGGCGGTAAATCTTGATAGCCAATTTGCTCTGCCTCCCGCTGATATGCAGCCAATTGGATATGTAACAGCTCTTTTGCTTGTTCTTTATTTTTTTGATCCAGTCTAATGATCATGCTTTCGCCTCCAGCTTTTTCACAAACAGCACCCTGTCTTCATGAATGCCGTCGTAATCTGAAAAAACTGAAATGCCATCGACCGTCTTATCTCCCTTTTCTATCTGAAAACCGAGCTTTGTATGGTAAGCAATCGAGACTTTATTGACAGGAGCTGTGATGGCCTTAATCGTTGTTCTTCCTTCCTTTTCAGCCGCTTCATAAAACGCTTGATAGAGAATTTTGCCAATCTTTAATTTTCGGTGGTCTGGATGTACCCCCACAAAGTGAATATACGCTTCATCTGAATGCGATTGCGATAAAAAACCGACTAAAAAGCCGATCAGTTCACCTTTTTCAACAACGACAAAACTTGTTTGCTGAAAATGTTCGAAAAATAGCTTTGGCAATTTTGCGCGCAAATCTCTGCCTCCCCACCAGCTTTGAATGACGGATGTGACCGCATAAAAATCTGACGGCTTCACTTGACGTATCATGATGGCCTCTCGCCCCTTTTCATTTTTAGCTGTACCGTTTCACAAAAAATCAACTGTTTCAATAGTCTACCTGTCTGATCAATTGTTTGTAAAGGTGATGTATCAGCCTTTTTTCCTTCAGCTTTGTTGGTTCTTCGTCTTTTCGCCGTCATCTCCTTTTAAATCTTCACACTTATTTCAAAAAGTTCACTTTTTGTGCGAAAGATCCATTCTTTTGTTATGTTAAAATTGTTCATATAAGAAATGGAACAAAAGTTTATTGGAGATGATGATATTGGTTTGGATTGTTACTTCACTTGTTGTGTTTAGTCTTTTAAAGTTGCTTGTCACTTCGCTGCCTTCTGGTGTTGTTGAACGCCTTTTTAGTCGTTATGCGGTGCATGCAAAAGTAACAAGTGATCAAACAACGATGACGTTTCAAGGACGTCCACTTGATGATCAGCAAACATCTGAAATTATTCAACATTTTAATGATGCGATCTTTATTGAACGTTATTATATTTATCCTGGTGACGAAGAGCGTTTTCTTCATCCGCAGGAAGGACCAGCGCCGCTTACCATGCAAACAAAGCTTGGCAAGCATGATGTGACCCTTTATCTGTATCATTACGATGACCACGTGGATGTGGTGCGGCAGTTTACCCATAAGCCTAAGAAAAAACTAACGGCCTATCGTTTGCGTTCTGAGCCGCTCCAAACATCCAATAACTTGGCACATGCTTAAAATGACTCATTTTACACAGATGAGACGAAGTGGAGACACTTCGTCTTTTTTGTATGGATTTACACTCTTCTCTTTGAATGATTTACCAGTATCAATTTCACCTTCTGGCGGTTAAAATATATACAGAACATACGTTCTAAGAGGTGAAAATGATGAATGAACGAGCCATTCTGCTTGTGGATATGCAGTCATTTTATGCGTCGGTCGAAAAAGTGGAGGCTCCTCATTTGAAGGATGTGCCGCTCATCGTCTCAGGAGATCCTGAGCGGCGGAGCGGGGTCGTACTTGCCGCCTGCCCGCTCGCTAAAAAACGGGGCGTACAAAATGCATCAAGATTATGGGAAGCACAGGAGAAATGCCCTGAAGCCGTCGTCGTACGTCCACGTATGCAGCGCTACCTTGATGTTTCTGTCATGATGACAGAACTGCTTGAACAATACACAGATCTTGTCGAACCCTATTCAATTGATGAACAGTTTCTCGATATTACGGGGAGTGTGACACTACTCGGTTCACCCCGCGAGATCGCCCAAAATATACAAACGACTATTATGAACCAGACGGGCATTTACGCACGCGTTGGCATTGGTCCTAATAAAGTGCTCGCTAAAATGGCCTGTGACCATTTTGCTAAAAAAAACACATCTGGCATCTATGAGCTTCGTGCAGACCGGGTGGCGGCTGATTTATGGCCGCTTCCGGTTGGAAAACTATTTGGCGTCGGTAAACGAATGGAGCACCATTTAAAACGAATGGGCATCAGTACCATTGGGACACTTGCTACTTATCCGTTAGACCGGCTAAAAAAGCGCTGGGGAATCAACGGGGAGCTTCTGCAGCGAACTGCTTTAGGACACGACCCTTCCCCGGTCACTCTTCACACACATGATCAGCAAAAAGCGGTTGGGCATCATATGACCCTTCCCCATGATTATGCGTCCTTTGAGGACATCAAAGTCGCCCTTCTTGAATTGAGTGAAGAAGTGGCAAGACGTGCGCGCTTTAAGCATTATGTTGGGCAAACGGTGTCTGTTGGCGTAAGAGGCGCTGATTTTTCTCATCCGACTGGATTTCATAGACAAATCAAGCTCCATTCACCCACACAGTACGGGACAGATATTGCAGATGCAGCCATTCGGCTATGTCAGCAGCACTGGGACGGCCAGCCCATTCGCAGTGTAGGCATTACTCTTTCGCAGCTGCAGCCTGACAGCCAATATCAGCTGAGTTTATTTGATCACCATTTAAAAAAAGACAGACTCAGCAAAGTATTTGATGCCATCCATATGAAGTATGGACCTGCTGCGCTCTTGCACGCTTCGTCACTAACAAGCGCAGGGCAGGCGTATCACCGCGCCGAAAAAATTGGTGGACATTACAAATAACGGAGGCGAACAGCCATGAATCCCAATAAATTAACACCTGGATACAACATCATGTGGGAATCAAGCCGAATGATGCTCCCAGAGCACCGTGAACAGCTGCTTGCTCAAAAACGGAAGAAAAAAGAATACACGCCTCCTCCGCTGAGCACTGATCAGCTAGAGGAAATGAATTTTTTGATCACACAGTCGATTACAGAGGATCAAGCGATTTGCGTGACATATGCTGCAGCAGGTATGAAACAGCAGTTTTGGGGCTGGGTGAAAGCCATTCATTATGAAACGCAGCGCATAAAAATCGTCAATGATGAAGATGTTCTCCACCTGTCCTTGCAGCAAATTGCCGCGATTGATCTGGATTAAATGGTCTTTAAGTGATCGTACGAATCAGCAAAAAAACATAGAAGCATCGGCAGAAAAAACATGCTCTCCAAATTTGCGGGCTATTCGGAGCTCCTCTGTCATATGGTGGATGTCTCCTCCATCAAATTGTGTATTTAATTTGCACAATTTTTCATGTATGATTGGAACATCTTAACACTCAGGGGAGAAACAGCATGAAAAATAATTTACGTACTTTACATCCACTTAGTTGGACGATCATCATCGGCACCATATTCGGCCGAATGGCGACGTCCATGAGCATTCCTTTTTTGGCCGTTTATTTGACACAAGTCAAAGGGGCTTCAGCTTCTTCAGCTGGGTTAATCATTGCCGTCAGCTCCCTTATTGGGATCCTTGCGAGTTTTTACGGCGGCTATGTTTCTGACCGAATCGGCAGAAAAAAAGTCATGCTTCTATCCATCTTTGGCTGGTCATTTGTCTTTGTTGGCTTTGCGTTTGCAGATGCCATTTGGGTCTTCTTCCTCATGAACGCTTTAAATGGACTGTGCCGGGCACTGTTTGAACCGACGTCTAAAGCACTCTTATCTGATGTCACCCCATCAAGTATTCGGTTGTTTGTTTTTAATTTACGGTATACGGCCATTAATATTGGTGTAATCTTCGGCCCGCTGCTTGGCTTATATCTCGGGTCATCGAAAACAACGTTTCCATTTCTTGTCGCTGCCTTCATTTATTTGTTATACGGATTAACACTGGCCTGGCAATTTCAAAAACATCCAGTTGCTGCTCCAGAAAGCACAAAACAAATCAGCGTCAAAAAAGCCCTTTCCATTATTCAAAAAGATACGGTCTTTAGCATCATCCTCATCGGCGTTACCTTATGTTCGTTCGGGTATTCGCATTTAAGCTCAACACTGCCTCAATACTTATCAGCGTCACCTATGATTGAGGATGGTCCTAAACTGTTTGGATATCTTTTGTCTTTAAATGCAGTGGTTGTCATTGTCGTACAATACCCGCTCATCATGATTGCGAAGCGCTACTCCACCATTTTGTCGCTGACCACCGGGAATATTCTCCTTGCCGGCAGTTTGTTTGCCATTGCTTTTTCACAAAGTCTCGGCATGCTTGCTTTCATCATTGTCGTGTTTACGATTGGCGAGGTTCTGCTGTTTGCGATGATGGATCTTTTTGTAGACAATATTGCAAAGCCTGAAGTGAAGGGATCTTACTTTGGTGCGATGGGATTTTCTCAGCTCGGCAGCGTCATCGGACCATTTGTCGGCGGACTGTGCATTGACTATTTTGGCGCAGCCCATCCCCTCTCCATTTTTACGGTCTTGTCGATGATCACCGTTGCAGGCGTTCCATTCTTACTCATAGGATATTACCGTTTAAAAAAGCGATCGGCAGCGGCCGTAGCTGTTAAAGTAAGTGGAGATCATTAAAAAAAACCGCTCTCTCGTTTGAGCGGTTTTTTCTTTATACCCGGCGGATGGCGATCTCTTCCACCTTGTGCTGATCACCTTTTTTCAAAATGAGATCAGCTCGATATTTTGTCGGCAAAATATTTTGATATAAATTAGGCCGATTCACGGTATTCCAAATCGTGCTTGCCATCTGATCTGCCTCTTCATCCGTCAAATCTTTATATTGATGAAAGAAGGATTCAGGGTCTTGGAAGGCTGTTTCTCTTAGCAAACGAAACCGTTCTTTATACCATAATTGAATTTGCGTTTCAGCGGCGTCTACATAAATCGAAAAATCAAAGAAATCTGATACAAACACACGCGGTTCATCCTTCAGATCATCCAGCTCTGGTGATTGGAGCACATTGATTCCTTCAATAATGACAATATCTGCATCCTCTACTGTTTCATACACCCCTTCAAGCCGATCATAGGTCAGATGCGAATATACCGGGGCATGCACAGTTTGTTTACCTGATTTTAATTCATTTAAAAAAGACAGCAGGGCTTTGACATCGTAGCTTTCTGGAAATCCCTTCTTTTCCATCAGCCCTCGATCCTTTAATTCTTTTTGAGGATATAAAAAGCCATCTGTTGTCACAAGACTTACCTTCAGCCCATCTCCAAGCCTCGATAAAAGCGTTTCAATGATACGAGCCGTTGTGCTTTTCCCGACAGCTACACTTCCAGCAATCCCAATTAAAAAGGGAATTTTGGCATGATGCGGGTAGTTTAAAAAGGCATTCACATGCTGGTTTTTTTGTTTTTCTGCAAAGACATGTAATGTCAGAAAACGAATAAGCGGTATGTAAATATCTCGAACTTCTTCGAGCGATAAATAGTCATTTAGCCCTTGCAGCGCTCTCGCTTCCTCTTCTGAAACAGATACCGGCATATATTCTCCAAGAGCGGCCCAGGCCTCTCTCGTATGGCGCGTGTATAACGTATTAAAATCTAGTCGCGTGTCACTCAAAGTCTTTCCCACCAATCTTCACTAAACTCGTAACCCAAAAAGACGATAATCCGATTGTAGCTTAAAATGAAGGCGCTGTCTTTATTTTTCAACTAAAGTTTGCTTCTTTTGCAAAAAAAAGCATTAAAAAAAGGGATATGAGGGTAAATAAGAGTATTCAGTACGATAGATAGAAGGGAGCACACCAAATGAAATATGTGATGATTGGCGGAGATGCAGCAGGAATGAGCTGCGCTATGCAAATATATAGAGAGGATCCAAATGCACACATTGTCGCTTTTGAGAAAGGAGAGATTTTCTCATATGGACAGTGTGGACTCCCCTACTTGATCGGCGGTCTCATTGATCATCACAGAAAGCTGATCGCACGCAGTGCTGAAACTTTTCGTGAGAAATATGGAATTGACGCCAGATGCTTACACGAAGTGACCTCCATTGACCCAGAGCAAAAAACAGTGTCGGGTCATCATACAAAAACAAAAGAACCTTTTACAGAAAACTATGACCGTCTTTTAATTGCGACAGGAGCAAGCCCTGTCACACTGGATTTAGACAGCCAGCCATTAGAAGGCGTACACGTATTAAAAACCATCCCGCATGCGCTGTCCATTTTAGAACATTTAGAAAAGGACATCACACATATCACGATCATTGGCGGTGGATATATCGGCCTTGAAATGGCTGAAAATTTAAAAGCGCTCGGAAAAAACGTACATATCATTCAGCGGGGAGCAGCACTCGGCCCGGGCTTTGACTCCGATATGGCAAAATATCTTAAAGAAGAGGCTGACGCCAAGGGTATTCACGTATCACTTGGAGAAACAGTGCAGCAATTAGAAGGCAAGTCACATGTTACAGCTGTTATCACAGACAAACAAACCATTCAAACAGATATGGTCATCATGGCCATCGGTGTCACTCCGCAAACCTCCTTTTTACATCATACCGGAATCAAGCGTCTTCAAAATGGCGCTATTGCAGTAAATCAATACATGCAAACCAATATAAAAGACATTTATGCTGCTGGTGATTGCGCGGCGACCTATCACCGCATCAAAAAATCATTGGATTATATTCCGCTTGGCACAACTGCGAATAAACAAGGGAGAATCGCAGGCTTTCATATGACAGGAACAAACCGGGCGTTTCAAGGCGTGACTGGAACAGCCATCATGAAATTTATGGACTTGACAGCGGGAAGAACAGGCTTATCAGAAAAAGAAGCAAAAGAAGCGGACATTCCTTTCTCCGTGATCACCATTGATAGTACGGATCACGCAGGGTATTACCCAGAAGCGCAGAAAATGAAAGTGAAACTAATCTACAGAAGCGATGACCATACCTTGCTTGGTGCCCAAATCATCGGCAGAAACGGTGTAGATAAACGGATCGATATCGTGGCGGCTGCCCTTTACCAAGAGCTGACCATAACAGATCTTGAAGATTTAGATATTAGCTATGCACCGCCCTTTAACAGTGTATGGGACCCGCTTCAGCAAGCGGCAAGACGGATATAGAAAGTGGCGCAATGAAGCCTGATCAAAAAAGAAACCAGTTCAAAACCGGTTTCTTTTTTGTTACTTTTTCATCAACGCTTTGCGTGCTGCTTTTTCAAATAAAAATGGGAATAACTGATACAATTTGCTGCCAGCGTTCATCCACCCGGGCAGATTAATCTCTCTCTTTTTCGTCATCATGGCAGATACGACTTTGCCTGCCACCTTGTCCGCACTCAGCATCATAAAGTCAACGTTCTTCACATATTCACCGCTGCGGTCAGCGATGGTAAAGAAATCTGTTGCAATCGGTCCTGGATTGACTGTTGTCACGTGAATGCCTGAGTCTGCCAGCTCCATTCTAAGGCTGTTTGAAAATCCAAGAACGGCATGCTTTGATGCGGAATAAATGGCTGATTTGGGCGTCGCAACCTTTCCTGCCTGGGATGCGATATTGATAATATGTCCCTGCCCTCTTTGCTTCATCTCAGGGATAACCTTTTTCGTACAGGCGATTAAGCCAAACACATTCACCTCAAACATCGACACCATTTCTTCGATGGACGCATCTTCGACGAGATCGAATACACCAAAACCGGCATTGTTGACCAAAATATCGACCGGCCCCACTTCTTCATACGCGCGATCAATATCCTCAAGCTGGCTGACATCAAGCTGGGCGATGTGACACACCCCGCCAGCGCTCATAATTTTTTCTTTCACATCTGTAAGCTTTTCTGTTCGTCTTGCTGAAATAATGATTTCTGCGCCTTCTTCTGCTGCCAAGTACGCCATTTTTTCACCAATGCCCCCAGATGCGCCTGTAATCCAAATTCTTTTTCCTGTCAATCGCCCCATGCGTTTCACTCCTTAGTTTGCCCTATAATAGACGATTCCGTCTTTTTCTAATTCTTCAATTTGACTAGCCGCTAAGAGCACATCAAGCTGACCGACTGTCTCTGACATCGTTAAAAATAAGGCCTCTTCATATAGCACTGGAAATAGCTTACGGCAAAGATGAAAGGCTGTCATTTCTTTTTGTTTGAGCAGCTGATACATTGTGTTTGCCCGTTTTTCTTGTTTCTTAAATCTTTCTTCGATCAATTCATGGTGAGCCGTGATGAGCTGACCGTGTCCCGGATAAATCGTCTTGATTGGCAGACGCAATAACCGATTAAGTGATGCTTTATATTGAAGCAGTGATTTTTGACGTTCCTCACCTTCATACGGTGCTTCCATTAACGGATTTGAGGAAATGGTCGTCAAAAGCAGGTCGCCGCCAATAAAATTCCCCGTTCTTTCGTCTAGAAAGGAAAGGTGAGACTGTGCGTGTCCGGGTGTTTCCATCACAAAGAAGTGTTCATGCCCGCTTAAACGATCACCTTCTTTTATGACCTCATCTACATGTGAAGTACAAGAATATGTATAAGATTGCTTCACCATTTTTTCACACTCATTTTGTCGAAGCGGCACACCTAACTGCTGAAAAAAAAGAGTCATAAAGTCCACTTGGCGCTGCTTAAACACCGGATCCTGACTAATATACGGCTCATTTAGCTGATGCCCGATCACACGGACATGAGGTTTCATCAAATTCAATAGACCGACATGATCTGCATGATGATGGGTCAGCACCACTTGATCAATATCGTCTATCGATAAACGATGTTCCTTTAGTTGCGTGACAAAGGCATGCTCTGCCTCTTCTGTCATCGGCCCGCAATCTACTAAGGTTACGGCCTCTCCTTTTAATACATATGCATGCACATCCCCAACGGCAAACGGCGTCGGGATGGATAATTGAATGATGTCTTCTTTCACTTTTATATGTCATCTCCTGCTTTTTGACTCATGATTGTGGGACTCAGTCTTCTTACTTCATTGTATCTTGCAAAAGGCAGACTGTCATGCGGTTTAGATGGGCAATTTTTTTTAACTGCCCCTATTGACATAAACTTGTCCATCGTTGCATAATGAACAACAAATATATGATGCGCGATGACAAGGATTAGTAAGCAAAATAATGATGCAAGAGAGTGAGGTTCGCCGGCTGTAAGACTTCACCATCCTCTTATTTGCTGAACCTGCCCTTTGAGCTGTTAGGCAAACCTAAACGTTTCCCGCGTTAAGGGACTAGAGCTGAGTATGCATGTTTGCATGCTAATTGAGGGTGGTACCGCGAAAAACCTTTCGTCCTTTTCAGGCGAGAGGTTTTTTTATTTTCTACAAGGAGGAGCAGCTTATGAGTAAAATTGGATTTATCGGTGCAGGCTCGATGGCAGAGTCTATGATCAAAGGTTTATTAAAAAGCGGCATGATGTCGAATGAAGATATCATTGTCACAAACAAAACGAATGAAAAACGATTAGAGGAATTACAGGCGCGATATGGGGTCAAAACGGATTTCGCTCGCTCCTTTATTTATGAAGAAGCGGATATTCTCGTTTTTGCCTTAAAACCGAAGGATGCAGAAAGCGGAATTTCTGAAGTCCAGCCTCATTTACATGGCCAGCTGATCATTTCGATTTTAGCGGGTATTTCCATTGAAACGATTCAACACTATGCTGGCGGAAAGAGTGCAGTCGTTCGTGCGATGCCAAATACATCAGCGGCGATTCAGCAGTCAGCAACAGGTATTGCCGTAAGTCAAGAAGTGACTGAGGAGCAAAAGAAAAAGGCTGTCGAGCTGTTTGAAACAATCGGGCATGTCAACGTATTAGATGAATCGCAGCTAAATGCGGTGACAGCCATCGCAGGCAGCGGCCCTGCCTTCATTTATCATTTGATTGAAGGAATGGAGCGAGGTGCTTCGGAACTTGGAATGGACCAAGCAACTGCGAAATTACTCATTTGCCAAATGATTGCAGGTGCCGCCAATATGCTTCAAGACAGCGGAAAAGAACCTGCCGAACTGCGCAAAGAAATCACAAGTGAAGGCGGAACAACAGAAGCCGGCCTGAACACACTGGCTGCCTATCAATTTGAAGAAGCTGTTGTCGATTGTGTCAAAACAGCCACTAAACGCGCAGCAGAATTAAACGAAATGTTTTCAGCAAGCACGTATAAATGAATTTGAAAGCACCTGTTTTGATGCGGGTGCTTTTTCACTGCCTCATTGACATGATGGCTTTGATTTGATCCAGATGATGTTGTTCATGTAAGGCGATGGTTTCTGCTAATATTTGAACGTTCATCAGTCCTTCTTCCGGATGCAGGCCTGATTGTTCCCATATATCTTTTTCTAATAGCCTAAGTGTGTTGTATCTTCTCTCTTTCATCCGTTTGATCAATGCTTTGATCTCCTCTGCGTTATACCATTCATACGCTCTTTCTTTCACATACATTTCAGGATCATACGATTGAAAGGGCGTTTGATCATCTGATATTGTCTGCTCTATCCGCTCTGACCAGACTTCTTCTGTGTCATACAAATGACCGGCGAGCTGCTTGATTGACCATTTCCCCTCCCCTAAAGATTGATCCAGTGTGTTATCATCACAAGCCTCCACTAGCTTCTCAAGTTCACGCATACTTTCCTGAAGCGATGTGATGATGTCTGTTTTTGTTAATATCCCAGTTTCCATTTAATGTTCTTACCCCCTTCAAATAAATGTAAGTCTTCATCAATATCATACTCTATTTATCTAAGTGGAAAGATCGTTTATTTAAAAATAGAAGCCCTATCATCAAGATAGAGCTCTTCACACATCTACTTACTTTTTCTCTAATAAAGCATGAATCGTTGATTCTAGTAATTCTGGCAAAATGCCAAAAGAGAACGGGACGTGCAGCCGTTCTGTCCATTTGTGCGGGTCCTTTCCTAATGGACCCACGTTGATGACTGGAACGTAAAGGGCTTCCTTTTCTCCTTGCGGTAAAGAATAGCCTTTTTGGTAAAGCGGCATATTGGTCGTGTAATGACCTACCTCCTGCTTTTCGAGCTGTAAGTAACTTAAATCAGACAATCCCGGGAAATATTTCACTTCCTCTACTTCAAGTCCGTACACCTCTTTTGCCTCTTCTTGAATCTTCTTGAATGTCTTCTGAATATGCGGATCTTCTGTTGAGGACACAGAAGGGTAAAATGGCGGACTATAAAATAGAACAATCAGCGGTCCTTCTTCCTTACAAAGCGTCGTCAGCTCCGAGACAATTTTCGTTGAAAAATCACGATCTCCAAGCTCACCCCGGTTGGCAAAGGCATAGTTGACAATGCGCTCAACCTCCTGTTCACCAGAGCGTTCTGCGGCCTTTTGATACAGCTCGTGATACGTGAGTACCGTAACCCGGGTGTCAATTGGTGTAAAGTGTTTGAATCGCTGAAAGTCAGCTGTTTTTTGCTGAAGATTGGCCTCGATTTGGCCTGCTGCTTGCTTCGCAGTATCATAGAGAAGGCCGTGCAGTTCTTCACTTGAACGTTTCATCATGAGCACATTAAATAAAGATACGGCTGTGTGAGGTGTTTGAACGGAATAGGCTTCTTTCAAGTCCTTTTGCATTAAGTTCGTTGGGGGCGGAGTTACTTCACCATCTACTTCCTCACAATAATCACTATTGAGCTCTAACAGCCGGTTTAGTTCAGATACCATAAAATTCGCATTTAAACCTGAGAATGGCTCTCCTACATGCGTTTCAATCCCTTTACAGAAAAATCCGGCTAATACCTTTCCTATACTGCCTGTATACATATAATGATGTTCATCCCCTGGATACTTTTCAAACATGGGCTCACTGTTTAAACACACGGTATAGTCAAGGTCATGCTTTTCTTTAAGCTCCTTTAGTTTCGGGACAGCCTCAAGCATTCCTTGTGAATTCACTTCTTCATCAGGAACTGTGACAAGCAGGACATTTCCATCAAATGTTTCTGTCATCGCTCTTTCCAGCATAGAAAGCTGCACGGTGAGCCCTGCTTTCATATCCATGGCCCCTCTCCCAAACAGCCAGTCGCCTGAAGCAAGGTCCTCTCTTGCCCTCTTTGGAAGAAGCGCAATTTTTTGCGAAAAGGATGCCATTAACTCTTCAGGCTTGCATGCCATGTTTTGAAATTCGCCGTAATCTTCTGTATCAACTACATCAAAGTGACTAAGAAGCAGCACGGTACGCCGCAGCGTACTGCGCTTCACAAGTGCCGTTAAATAATACCGGCCATCTTTCATCGGATGCAAAGCCAAATGATCAGGGTTCTGCTCAAAATAAGGCCGTTCCCTTAGCAAATAATATAAGTATTCCGCTAACGCGACTTCTCCTGTTGTACCTGATATGCTTTCATATTGCATAAGAGCTGTCAGGAGCTCCTTTAGTTCACTCTCTGTTTGCCATTTCATCCGTTCTCCCCCTTTGATGTCTCTATCTCTCCATTATACAAAAACGTGTATAAAAGCTATATTCTTTGAGCACCTTTTATGACGAAAGTTTGAATGGCTGTTATAATCGGCTATACAATTCCATGAGGAGGCGAAGGTATTTGGAAACAAAACTCTTTTCACCTTGGACATTAAAAGGTGTTACACTGAAAAACCGCATCGTGATGTCCCCGATGTGTATGTATTCATCTTATGACCGTGATGGGAAATTACAGCCTTTCCACTTCACACATTATATTTCCCGTGCACAAGGTCAGGCTGGCCTCATTATGGTGGAAGCAAGTGCTGTATCTCCTGAGGGAAGAATTAGTGATCACGACCTCGGTATTTGGAGCGATGAGCACATTGAAGGTTTCGCTTCATTAAACGAACAAATCAAATCATACGGAACGAAGACAGCCATCCAGCTAGCCCATGCAGGCCGTAAAGCGGAACTTGATGGGGACATCCTTGCACCATCAAGCATTCCATTTGATGAAACATCTAAAACCCCTGTCGAGATGTCTGGTGATCAAATCAAAGATACCGTTCAGGCGTTTCAGGATGCAGCTGTACGGGCAAAAAAAGCGGGCTTTGACATCATTGAAATTCATGGTGCACATGGCTATTTAATCAATGAATTTCTTTCACCGCTTGCGAACCACCGATCAGACGACTATGGCGGTTCACCAGAAAACCGCTATCGTTTCTTAAGAGAAGTCGTAGACGCAGTCAACGCCGTATGGGACGGACCTTTATTTGTCCGTGTGTCGGCTTCTGATTACACAACAAAAGGACTTGATATTGCAGATTATATTGGGATTGCCACTTGGCTCAAAGAGCAAGGTGTCGACTTAATTGATGTCAGCTCAGGTGCTGTCGTACAGGCGAAAATCAACACATTCCCCGGCTACCAAGTAACATTCGCAGAGAAAATAAAAGAAGGGGCCGGCATTCAAACAGCTGCTGTCGGTCTGATCACATCTGGTGTACAGGCAGAGGAGATTTTACAAAATCAGCGTGCGGATTTGATCTTTATTGGCAGAGAATTTTTACGCGATCCATACTTTCCAAAAACAGCTGCTCAAGAGCTCCGTACATCCATTGAAAGCCCGCGTCAATATGATCGTGCTTGGTAAAAGCTTTTAGGAAAAAAGGTGTCTATTTTTCGAAATAGGCATCTTTTTTGTTTTTAAGAGAAACATATCTGCCTTTTGTGCCGTCTTTTAGCTAAAGAACCACTTAGAGGAGATGGAAGAATGAATTCGGCAATGATTGAAAAAATGTATCATATAGATGGACACCATTTTTATACAAAACATCGTCAAGGCAAAAGGCAAGCCACGATTATCTTTGAAGCTGGCTACGGCATTTCTAGTGATACGTGGTCGAATATGGCCCGTGATATTGACCCAGAGCTTGGGGTTTTCTTATACGACCGTTTAGGAAATGGAAAGAGCAGTGAGAGCGGTGAAGGAAGAACATTGCATGACCTCGCTGATGATTTAGATGCGCTGCTGAAAGAAGCCAATATTCAGCCGCCATTTCTCATCGTCGCTCACTCATTCGGCTCTCTTGTCAGCCGGCTATGGGCAAGCCGAAGAGGAGATGATGTCATCGGCATGGTGCTGCTAGACCCAGCAAGTGAGGAACAAGAGCAGGTGATCCTGCCGCTTTTATCAAAGGAAGAACGCACTTCATATATGGCGCAATTTACAGCAGAATGTACGCATGAGGACTTTCAGCAAATGTTAAGCACAATCAAAGAGGAGCAAACCCATTATGGGATGATGCCGCTTCTTGTCATTTCATCAGGTAAGAGCCGATTGTTTCATCCAGCGCATGAAGCTTGGCTCAGACTGCATAAACGCATGCTGTCTTTGTCATCCCAAAGCGGATGGATTCAAGCGCAGAACAGCTCGCACTATATTCATCATGATGAACCGCATATTGTACAGCTTGCCATCTATGATGTATGGTGCGCAGCCAAACAACCTGTCTCCTATTATCAAACTGCTAATTAAAACGAAAAACTCCTTGACCCGTTATGAGTCAAGGAGTTTCTTTTATTTATGCCGTTGGAGCAGATTGACTTTTTTCAGAAAGCAGCTTTTCAATGCTGACAAGCTGAACACATAATGTAAAGATGTCAATCGCTTGCTCTAGTTCTTCAAGAGCCGGGAATGTTGGTGCAATGCGAATGTTACGATCAAGCGGATCTTTTCCATATGGATATGTTGCACCTGCACCTGTCATTGTGACACCTGCTTCTTTAGCTTTTTGCACAACCGCTTTTGCACAATGATCAAGTGTATTTAAACTAATGAAATATCCGCCATTTGGCTTGTGCCATTCAGCGATATCTTTTCCGCCAAGTTTTTCGTCAAGAATGGAAAGAACGAGGTCAAATTTCGGCTTAATGATCGCTGCATGCTTTTTCATATGTTCCTTCAAACCTTCTGGATTTTGGAAGAAACGAAGATGTCTAAGTTGATTGATTTTGTCAGGTCCGATCGTTTGAATCGATAATTGCTTTTGAGTAAAGCTCACATTGTCCGGGCTAGACGCCATCAGTGCAACACCTGAGCCTGGGAATGTAATTTTAGACGTAGACGCAAACATAAACACACGGTTCGGGTATCCTGCCTCTTCAACTGCTTGAAAAATATCTTTTAACGTATCAGGTGTATCCGTTAGATGGTGGACTGCATATGCATCATCCCAAAAATGCGGAAGTCGTCTGCTTTTGTTTTCATTGAGGCTAAGCGGTCAACGACTTCATCTGAATACGTAATGCCGTCTGGATTGCTATATTTCGGTACACACCAAATGCCTTTAATCGCTTCATCTTCTGCGACCAATTTTTCTACCTGATCCATATCAGGTCCATCAGCCTTCATATCGACCGTGATCATCTCTATGTTAAATAGCTCACAAATGGCAAAATGACGGTCATACCCTGGGCTTGGTGCAAGGAATTTTACCTTTGGCAGCTCTCCCCAAGGTGTTTTGCTGTCACATACGCCGTGAGTCATCGCACGTGCAATGGTATCATGCATCATATTCAGGCTTGAGTTACCGCCGATGATGATTTGTTCAGGCTTTAAATTAAGTACATCTGCAAAAAATTTCTTCGTTTCAGGAAGGCCTGTCAAGCCGCCATAGTTTCGCACATCTGTGCCATCTTCAGCTGTCATTGCATCCTTTGATGTCACAACATCGAGCATGCCCATAGACAAATCGAGCTGTTTTGGTGAAGGCTTCCCTCTAGACATGTCTAAGTGCAAGTTTTTACTTTTGTAAGTTTCATACTCATTTTGTAGTGCCACATATAGGTCATTCAATTCTGCTTCACTTAATGCTGTAAAACCGCTCATCTTTGATTGTGCCTCCCGTATTCTTCATAGTTTGATTCGTCATTTGTTTTTTCTTCACCATTTTACCACTACCTGAAAAAGAGCGTCATCATAAATATCAAAAAAATCACACAACTTTTTTTGACGATTCATCCAATTTTTACAGGGTGCGTTCAATGGGGAAAGAAGAGAAATCATGTGCAGCTTCTGTCAGCGGGAATATATCGCGGGCTTCTTTCAACAGTTGTTTCAGTGCCTCTTCTCCTTGGTAACGTGCACTTATATGGGTCAAAATGAGCCTTTTTGCGCCTGCTTCCTCTGCTGTTTTCGCTGCTTGTTCTGTTGTGCTGTGATAATAATTGTAGGCTAAATCTGCATCTTCTTTACCGAATGTTGCTTCATGGACTAACACATCCGCATTTTTGGCAAGCCTTGTTATATTCTCGCACAAACGGGTATCTCCTGAAAATGCAACGATTCTCCCTTTTTTAGGGGGTTCCAAATAATCGGTTCCATCGATGGTTCTTCCATCTTCGAGTGTCACGGTTTCCCCATTTTTCAACTTCTGATACAAAGGTCCAGGTTTTACACCGATTTCTTTTAGGTCTTCGGCTTTTAATGAACCAGGCAGATCTTTTTCCACAACCCGGTAGCCGAAAGCTGGAATTCCGTGAGAGACTCTTCTTGCTTCTACTCGAAAGGTATCATCTTCAAATACGATCCCTTCTTCTATTTCTATGATATGCAGCGGATATGTCAAATGCGTTTGCGAGGCTGAAAGTGATGCGTTTACAAAGGCCTTGATGCCCTTTGGTCCATAGATCGTCAATTCATCCTCCCCGCCTTGAAAGGATCTGCTGCCAAGAAGTCCCGGAAGGCCATATACGTGATCTCCGTGCATATGTGTGATAAATATTTTCTCGATCTTTCTCGGTTTAATCGTTGTATGTAAGATTTGGTGCTGCGTTGCTTCTCCGCAATCAAAAAGCCACACTGCATTTCGTTCTTCTAAAAGCTTTAGCGCTGTGCAAGTGACGTTTCTTGTTTTTGCAGGAATGCCTGCACCTGTTCCTAAAAAGAGCAGTTCCATTACTTTTCCTCCTAAAGCCGGTATACAATATCTTCATTCATATAGAATACATGAAGACAAGGTAAATGTGAATTCAGCGGAATTTTTGAAAAAAGTGAAACGAGAGCAGAAAAAGTCGAATCAAATGTTTGCTTTACGAACAATGAACCTTTAAAATAAAGAAAATGTACATACATTCTCGGTTTTTACAACAATGCTACGAATAAAGTGAGGTACTTCTCGTGAATACAGAAACTAACAACCCTAAAGCAGTCATTGTCATTTTTGGCGCAACAGGAGACCTTGCCAAACGCAAGCTCTACCCTTCTATACATAGACTTTATCATAGCGGAAAGCTCGGTGATCAATTCGCTGTTGTTGGAGTTGGACGCCGTCCGTGGTCTCATGAGGACCTCAGATCTGTGGTAAAGGAATCTGTTTCTTCTGATGATGCAGAAGCGAAAACAGAAGAGTTCATTTCACATTTCTATTATCACGATTTTGACGTATCAAGCCCTGCTTCCTATCAATCACTTAACACGCTTCTAACAGGCCTTGAAGATACGTACAGTATTCCAAATAACCGCATGTTCTATTTAGCTATGGCACCGGAATTCTTCGGAACGATTGCGAAGTTCCTAAAGAGTGAGGGCGTATCAGAAACAACCGGCTGGTCACGACTTGTCATTGAAAAGCCATTTGGGCATGATCTGCCAAGTGCGAAAACATTAAATGAAGAAATTCGTGATGCATTCACAGAAGATCAAATTTATCGTATTGACCACTATCTTGGTAAACAAATGGTTCAAAACATTGAGGTTATCCGTTTTGCGAATGCCATCTTTGAACCGCTTTGGACAAACCGCTATATCTCAAACATTCAAATAACATCCAGTGAATCATTGGGGGTTGAAGACCGGGCTCGATATTACGAAAATTCTGGTGCACTAAGAGATATGGTCCAAAACCATATGCTTCAAATGGTTGCCCTTTTAGCAATGGAGCCGCCAATTAAACTGAATACAGAGGAAATCCGCAGCGAAAAACGGAAAGTATTGCGCGCTCTTCGTCCTTTCTCTAAAGATGAGGTCGATCAATTCTTTGTCCGCGGACAGTATGATACGGGTACGATTGATGGCAGCGAGGTTCCTTCTTATCTGAAAGAGCAAAATGTTGACCCGAACTCAAACACAGAAACATTTGTGGCTGGGAAATTGCTGATTGATAACTTTAGATGGGCCGGGGTGCCATTTTACATTCGGACAGGAAAACGGTTAGAAAAGAAATCTACTCAAATCGTGGTTCAATTTAAAGACATTCCAATGAACCTGTACTATGGTAACGGAAATGCCATGCATCCAAACCTACTTGTCATTCATATTCAGCCAGATGAAGGCATCACCCTTCACCTGAATGCTCGCAAGCTGGATGGCGGCACGTATGCGAAACCGATTAAACTCGACTACCAAACAAACTATAACGACATCATGAATACACCAGAAGCATATGAAAAACTGATTCTTGACTGCTTACTAGGCGATGCAACAAACTTTGCTCACTGGGATGAAGTAGCACTTTCTTGGAACTTCGTTGATCCGATTTCTGAGAAATGGGCAGAAAACAAAACATTAAAACCAAACTATCCTGCTGGTTCTATGGGACCGAAAGAAGCGGATGAGCTTCTAGAAAAAGATGGATATCATTGGTGGAATATATAAAATCAAATAAAAAAAGAGCAGTCTCCCTCGGGGGTTCTGCTCTTTTTTTAACGTCCTGTTTTCGTGATTTCAACCGTTGAAAAGTCAAATTTATCATAGCGATGATGGCTAAACGAATATTCAAATGGCTGCCCTGCGTTTAAATAAGCAACCTGCTCGACTTCAAGCACAGGATCTGTTGGGTCACACCCTAAATACTGCTGATCCAGCTGATCTGATTTAGCCGCTCTAATTTTCTTGTGCGCTCCTGCTATTTTTAAATGAAGCTCATTTGAAATATAGCCATAGATAGAACCCAGTAGAACTTCTTCATCTATGCCCTTAATGAGATTGACAGGCATAAACGTTTTTTCTAATACATAAGGCTCTTCATCCACAAGACGGAGCCGGATGATATCATAAACAGGTGTGGTTGAGTCAATAGATAGATGGGCTGCCACCTCTTCGCTTGGAAAATGGACATCAAAGTGAATGATTTGAGTCGTGACGTTTTTATCCGCCATGACTTTTGTGAACCCTTTATTTTCATGGCCTGATACATTGATGGCCCCTTGATTGAGCGCCGCCTTCACAATAAATGTACCGTGGCCTCTTTTTCTAAAGAGCAGACCTTCTGCAACGAGAAGATCAAGCGCACGCTTCATCGTCATTCTGCTGCATTGAAATTCAGCGGCAAGCGAGTTTTCATCTGGAATGGGTTGATCTTCTGGATAATATGCTGTTCCTATTCGTTTTCTGATTTCTTCTGAAATGAGTTCGTACTTCTTCATCTCACACCACCAACTGACTTGTTTTTTCATAGCGCCTTATTTCAAGAAGGAATATGGCGTTTTTTAGCCTTCTTCTCATTCTACACTAAGGGATGTGAGCTTAAAAGGTGCCAGCCATTTTTGTTTCATCCACTTACCGTCACATAAGAAAAATACTTGCCCTTTTCAAGGAAAGAGCAAGTATTTTGATTAAAAACCGTTATTCTTTGAAACTGATTGAAACCAGTATCCACTCTTCTTAATCGTTCGTTTCCCGTCTTTTTGAAGATCAACTGAGACAAATCCATAACGATTTTTATATGCATTCGACCAAGACCAGTTGTCCATAAATGTCCACAGATGATAACCTTTCACATTGCTTCCTTCTTGAATCGCTTGATGCACCCATTTGAGATGCTCAGATATAAAGTCAATACGGTAATCGTCATGAATCATTCCTTCTTCATCCTTAAACCGCTCTTCTCCTTCGACACCCATTCCATTTTCAGAAATAAAGCATTCGATATTATCATAGTCTGTCTGGACTTTTTTCAATATATCGTAAATGCCCTTTTCATAGATTTCCCAGCCTCGATACACATTCATTTTTCTTCCCGGCATTTCAAAAGAATCAAAGTAATGGTTCGGCATAAATGGTGCTTGAGGATGCGGCATATGCTCTTTCGCTTTCACTCTTCTTGGCTGATAATAGTTGATGCCAAGAAGATCAATCGTATTCTCTTGAATCAGCTCAAGATCCCCTTCTTCCATACTTGGCATAAAGCCTTCTTTCTTTAAGACTTCTACTAGTTTTTCCGGGAAATGTCCTTTCACCGCAGGATCTAAGAAGGAGCGGTTAAAGAAAGCATCGGCCATCTCAGCTGCTTCTACATCGCGCGGATTCTGGCTTCGCGGGTACGAAGGGGTCAGGTTTAAGATGATGCCAATCTTACCGTCTTGCTGCATCTCTTTATAAGCCGCAATCGCCTTCGCATTTGATAACAGTTCATGAAAACCGACCTGCACAGCCTTTTGGAAATCGACTTCGTTTGGATAATGAAAGCTATACATATATCCGCCTTCTACAGGGACAATCGGTTCGTTATGGGTAAACCATTTTTTCACCCGGTCACCAAATAATTGGAAGCATAATGTCGCATAGCTGACATAATCGTCGACCAACTGTCTGTTCACCCAGCCGCCTTTCTCCTGCAGCGCCATTGGCATATCGAAATGGTATAGGTTCACAAATGGCTCGATATCATGTGCAATCAGTTCATTGATCACATCATTATAAAAGGACACCGCTTCTTCATTGACTGCACCTGTTCCTTCAGGTAAAAGGCGTGACCATGAAATCGACAGCCGAAATGAATTGTGGCCAATTTCTTTCATTAGACGGATATCTTCTTTATATTTTCGATAAAATTGAGATGTCACGTTCGGCCCTACGCCATCAAAAAAACGAGTCGGCTCTTGTTCAAACCAATGATCCCAAATGTTCGGTCCCTTTCCATCACCAGGGACGCTCCCTTCCGTTTGCGTCGCAGAAGCAGAAGATCCCCACCAGAAACCTTCTGGAAATGTATATGATTGCTTGTTAGTTTCCATCGACATGTATTGAGTCTCCTTCACCTTTGATGTTTGCTGCCTTCGTATTTTCTGTTGTCGTTATTTTTTCATTTTTCACATTCATCCGGTCAATAAATTTCAGGAACGGGAACCAAATGACAAACACAATCATCAGGTTAAACAACTGAAGCAGACCGCCAGCTAGTGAATTTGTCGCCATCATTCCGCTAATAAAGATTGGAACTGTCCACGGGATATTCACTCCTGTAGGCGGCGGTACAATGCCTGATGCCATCGCAAAATAAGTAATACATGTAATGACCATTGGCGCCAAAATCCACGGAATCAGAATAAGTGGATTCATGACAATTGGTAAACCGAAGATAATCGGTTCATTGACGTTAAATAATCCTGGTCCTAAGCCGAGCTTGGCTACTTGTTTTAATTGCTTACTTTTCAGGAAAATTAAAATGGTAAACACAACAGCAAGCGTCATACCGGTTCCACCCATTCCAACCGTATAGATTTCAATAAACTGCTTGCTGATGATATTAGGAACCTCACCTGTTTTTGTATAGCTCTCTAGGTTTTGAATGGATAATGTATTCCAAATCGGATCCATGACAGAGTTGATAATAATTTGACCGTGAAGCCCAAAGAACCAAAGAATTTGTATAAAGAAAACAGCGATCAACGTCGGAATGATACCGCTTCCAAGACCGACAAGTGGCGCCTGAATTGCATGATAAATCAGATCATGCATATTTGTTTTGAAGCCTTGTGTAATGATGATATTAATTAATAAAAAGGTTGTAAGTGTCAAAGTAGCCGGGATCAGTGCAGCAAAAGACTTGGAAACAGCTGGCGGAACCCCTTGCGGCATATTGATCACAAATTTCTTCTGGACAAAATAACGATAAATTTCAGCAGATAAAAAGCCTGTGATCATTCCTAGGAACATCCCCTTTGCACCTAAACGATCGACTGGGATGACGCCTGCAATCGTTGCACCGCCTTCTTGTTCTAGTAAAAACGGAGTCAGAAGCAAGAAAGAGGCTAAAGCAATCACGCCGCCAAAGACAGCTTCTACATCATAGCTTTTTGATAAATAGTAGCCGATCCCAAATACAACAAACACACTCATAATGCTGATGGTTGCACTCGGTGCGATATTCAGTGCAGACTGGACGCCTTCCAGTACGGTTTTACTCATGATTTTATCTAAAAATGGCAAATTCATCAGCACAACCATAATGGAACCAAAGATGGTGAGCGGGAACGCAAGCATAAAGGCATCCCGTAATACGCCTAAATAGCGGTTGTTGTTCAATCTCCCAGCAATCGGAACCAAAATGGCACTTATTTTATCAAACATTGGTTTCCCCCCTTGTTTACACCCTTTATTGTTTCAGCGATTGGAATATCGGCAGGAGCTCTCCCACAAGCTCCTTGATGGTAATAGTCGACATTAAGTGATCCTCGGCGTGCATGAGCAGTAAGGAAAAGGATGTTGTTTCTCCTCCTGCCTCCTTCTGCACGAGTTGAAAATGGATGTCATGTGCATGCCGTAAATCTTCTTCCGCTTCTTTCATGAGACCAAAAGCCTGTTCTTCTAGATCTTCTCGATATTGTTTAAGAGCCTCGAGCAATTTGCTGCGTGCATTCCCGCTGTGTAAGATCAATTGAAAGCTGACTTGTTCCTCCGTGAGCCCTTCGAGTGTTTTCTTTTCCATCCTTTAAGATTCCCCCATCAGTGTAAGTGCCTGTTCATACGCTTTTTGTCCATCGGCAAGCCCGTATGCCTGCATATCAATGACTTCTACCTCAATCCCGTATTTTTTTGCTTCTTTTTGAAGGTCTCCTTTTAAAAAGCTCATTTGCGGTCCGATTAACACAACATCCGCATTCGCCATTTCTTTTCTCGCTTGATCTTGCCCAACTGCCCAAATTTCTGCTTCGTCCCCAATTGAATCGGCATGTGCTTTCATCTTTGTCACTAGTAAACTCGTAGACATTCCTGAACTGCATGCTAATAAAATACGTTTCATTTCTCTCACCCCATTGTTGTAATAAAAGCGCTTCCAATTAATATTATATATTTTTATTTT
>NZ_LKCP01000084.1:0-105123 GCF_001518755.1 Bacillus sp. AM 13(2015)
GTAGCCTTGGCAGTCTCAGTAGAAGTAGAATCCAGAACCACAAGGTTATTTGGAGTAAAAGTAAAATCGTCAATTCCTAACAATTTAGGAGCTGTTACCAGAACGGTTCTAAAAGCTTCATCTAGAGACAGTCCACCTACAATCATTTTAGAAATGATGTAGCTCATGTTATAAACAGGGTGTTTTCTCCATGACGCGCTTGTTAAATCTGAACTGATCGTATCTGGTTTAATTCCCTCAGCTAAGCATTTATAAAAAACATTCCAATTAAAGTGTTTTCTACCGTGACCGATATCTAATACTATCCCTCTTTCTACTGCAGCTAGAAATTCTTTTTTTACCTTCCCGGCAGTATTTAACACGTTTCCATCCCTTCCTTGAAATGGATGAGTGAGAATGTCCCCTTTATTAAAATATTGTGTTACCTCTTCAATATCTAGTTTAGTTTCAGTTAAATGAACCATCATTCGTAAATCAGTTCGATCGGCTGCTTCTCTTGCTAAGCGTAATAAAGACCGGTCAGTCGTTATATCTACCTGACCTAAGCGAATCTTAATTCCTAATAAACGATCATCAGCTAAAGATGCAACTTCAACAATTCGATCCAACGAAATACTTTCTGGCTTGGTTGGGTTAGGGTTGGGATGATTGGTTAGCCCTTCTGGTAAGGCTGATAACCAAGAACGAACTGTTAATGGGCTCTTTTCCCAATAACGATTTGCTTCCTCCCATCCGTCATAGCCAAAAGTACCTGCGTCCCCAACTGTCGTTACTCCTGAGGAGAGATATTGTTTATCTTTCACACCAATCTCCGCTCCAGGTGCCCATAAATGACAATGAAAATCGACTAGTCCTGGTACAATTACGCTAGATTCAGATAAATGAATATCCCTATCATCCTCATGAGTAACTGTTATTCTTGTAGACTTATTTGGAATGAATCCCTTTTCTGACCAAATAGAACCGCCTTTAAAATTCCATACTCCCATGCAAATACACCCCTTAACTTCATATTGATATAATAGATTCGTTTATTTAATTATTGACAATAGCATCTTCTTTACATGCCTTGATAACATCCAACCACTGTGCTAAATCACTGACCAATATACACTTCTCTTCTTTTTGGATAGTGGAACAATCAACTAAGTGGTTCATTTCCATACACAAACCAATAAGATAGCGCTTTCAAAAATAAAATGAATGACGCAACCCCTATCCCCAAAGGATTATCACGCACCTCGAAAAATTTTTGTGATTTATCTTACGTAATAAAAATTACTATTTTTTATATAAAAGTAATTTTTATTACCAACAATTTAAATGTATGTTATCACTCATACTTAATAAAGTAAACCTTTTTATAAAGAACAGCAGATAAAGTAAAACGAACAGTGAAGCAAATGGGAAACGATCGTTTTCCGGAAATATAATGGAATTGATGGCGAGGGATATATAGACGTTGTGATTACCATTGGTCTAAAAGCAAAAAAACAATGAAAATAAAAATTCCACTTATGACAGTGGAATAAAATGAGGATGCGGTATTGGGGTACCCAATTTTCCGCACCTCGCTTATCTGATAGAGAAATGTATTCTACTTGCACCTTTCTATCAATCGTGCAGACGGCTCTGAATCTCCCTTTTTTATATGACGTGCTGTTTTTGGTTACTTTTAATTTCACATCATATTAATCATCACATGTAGGGTTCGGATCAACGACCTACTTCTTTTTGTAAATGCCATGTCTTCAATGTCAGCTTTGTTTCATTTCTTCCACTGATGGAGATTGATTTATTTCCCGGGGAAGGAAAGTAACGTGCAGTAAAAACTTCTCGGCCTCCGTTTACAAAAATCTCAATCGACGATGCATCAATAAAGATATGCAGGTCGTGTAATTCCTCTATGACCGCTTCACGAACTTCCTTTGATCGATCTTCAAATCGATCCCGTTCTAATGTCAGCTTCCCTTCCTCTTTATCATAGATGATCCGTGCAGCTGCACGGATACAGCATTCAAACCCTTTCTGTGTGTCAATTTGATCAATGAATACCTCTGCGCTCGTAATATCATCTACAGGGATAGAATGAACAGAACGTTTAATATGAAAAACATACTCTTGTTCATTGGTCCGCATGGATTGAAGTTCACTTACTGGTTTTTGAATGAGATGTCCGTCATCATCTAAACGGAGCTCTCTCGGGATCGTGAGGCAGTGTATCCATTGATAAGAAATCGTCGGATGATGCTCTTCTCCTTGATCAGGCGCCCCCATCCACCCGATTAAAAGACGTCTGCCTGATTCGTCTAGAAAGGTTTGCTGGGCGTAGAAGTCAAAGCCTCGATCCAGCTCCTCAAACGCTCCATGCGTATATTGATAAGTATGATCATCCAATCTCCCAACAAAATAACCTGATTGATGGGTATTGTGATATTTTAAACCATCCGGCTTGAGCCCTTGCGGTGATACAATCAATACATCTCGGCCGTCTAACTCAAACAGGTCTGGACATTCCCACATATAGCCGAAATTGTCTAAACCATTCTTTCCACTGCCTGCAATTGTGCCTTGAAACGTCCACTTCTCTAACGTATCAGAGGTAAACAAAACAAGGTGTCCTTTCAGGTCTAAACTTTGTGCACCAAGAACCATGTACCACTGTCCATTCCTCTTCCATACCTTTGGATCTCTAAAATGGGCAGTGAAACCTTCCGGCAGCGTTGCCACGACACCTTTTTTCTGAAAGTGAATGCCATCCTCTGAAACAGCTAAACATTGATACGTCTCACGGTTCCCTTGTTCATCCCGAACGTTTCCAGTGTACATCACATGCATCTGCCCATCGTCTATAAATGCACTGCCAGAATAACAGCCGTTTTGATCAAACCAATCACTTGGGGCAAGAGCGGCTTCTTCGTGATGCCAATTCACTAGATCTGTCGATGTGTAATGACCCCAGAATTTTGCTCCATGTCCCGTTTTGAATGGCTGCCACTGATAAAAAACATGATAAATTCCTTTCCACTGAATCAGCCCATTCGGATCATTTAAAAGACCGACTGGCGGCATTAAATGAAATTGCTGCCGGTACACATCCTTTTTAACCAAATGCTCATAGTTTCGAATACGTTCTGCTATCTTTTGACGAAGTGCTGCGTCAGTTGTTGTCATGTCTGTGACCACCCCTTGATTATTTTTCGACTTCTTTAACTTTAAAAATGATGGTGAGAATAAATGAAACAGCAACAGCGATTAACATACCAATTACATAATTGACCACATTTTGAACACCGAATGGTGCTGCAATCGCAATCATCGGAATGCCTGTTAAACCATAAGCATTGGCGGCTACCTTCGTGAAAACGACAAATGCCCCGCCCAATGCGCCCCCGATCATCGCCGCAATAAATGGTTTACGGTAGCGGAGGTTTACACCGAATATGACAGGCTCGGTAATTCCTAAAAAAGCAGAGAAGGCAGCAGGAAGGGCAATTTCTTTTGTTTTTGCACGCTTGGCTAAGAAAAAGACAGCCAATCCTGCCCCGCCTTGCGCGACATTGGACATTGCCCAAATTGGCAGCAAATAGTTACGTCCAATATCATTCAGCAATCCTGCCTCTATCGCATGGAAGCTATGGTGAACCCCTGTGAGCACAATTAAAGAGTAAGCACCGCCGAAAATGAGTCCTGCTAAGAACCCTGCATGGTCATAAATAAACGTCAGCGCATTCGAAATTCCTGTACCAAGCATTCTTCCAAGCGGTCCAACTGCAATAAACGTCACAAATCCAGTTACAATCACCGTCACAAATGGGGTCACAAGTAAATCAATACTGTTCGGAACCACTTTTCTTAAATTCTTCTCAACAAGACACATGATATATACGGTCAATAACACTGGAATAACCGTCCCTTGGTAACCAAGAAGAGCAATATCAACATTGAATAAATGCATATATTCTGGTTTTGCTTCCGTCAATCCCCACGGATTAAGCAGATTCGGGTGAATCATAATTCCCCCAATGACGGCTCCTAAATACGGATTTCCGCCAAACTCTTTCGCTGCACTGACCCCAATTAAAATCGGCAAAATGATAAAGGCTGCACTCGAGAACATATCAAGCATTTGGAAGACCGCAGAGCTTGGGTCAGCCCATTTGAAGGCTTTCATCATACCTAAGAGACCCATTAATAAACCGCTTGCCACAATTGCTGGAATGATCGGTACAAAAATATTCGATAACGTCTTTGCAAAACGCGCAAGTGGATTCATTTTTTGTTTCACTGCTTCATCATGGCTGACAGGCTTTTGTTTCTCGTCGCCTGTCTCGAGACCAGTCTCACGAGCAAATGGTTCATACACTTTGTTGACAGATCCCGTTCCGAAAATGACCTGAAATTGCCCTGAACTCGAGAAAGCCCCCTTCACTCCTTCAAGTTCTTCAATGGCCTCTTTGTCAATCAAATCCTCATTATTCACCACCAATCTGAGTCTTGTTGCACAATGTGTGGCACTGATGACATTTTCCTTGCCGCCTAACAGACTTGTTAATTCTTTGGCTGTTTTTTGATAATCCATGATGTCTCCTCCTTTTTTAAAGCAAAAAAGACCTAAAATTCACCAACGAGCAAAGGACATACACGTCCCCTCGTTACGCAAATTTTAGGTCTTGCCTGCCTGACAGTCACAATCCCGCGATATCAAATTTTGATGACGCTTTCATCATAGTATAAGACTGTGACATGCGTCAACCTCTTTTTTCAAATCCAATGACCCATATACACTAATAAGAGTAGTGTGCATAAAAAAAAGCCTGCATGCAGGCACGATCATTTTAAACCAATTCGGCTTCCTGCAGACGCTGGACATGCAGCGTGATGTAGCCGATCTCCGATTCAGGGAGATGAAGTCCATATTCATCTTTTAACAAATCAGCGAGTCCAAGTGCACACCGGTAAGCCGTATCATACTTTGTTTGGATAAAAATCAGCATGTCATCGTCCATGATTTGAAATGCCTCATTCGATTCCAACCTGCCTAATGCATACCTCAAATGTGTCACAAGCCGCTGATAGGAAATACTATCCTCATCAATTGAATGCTGAAAATAGCTTTCAATATGCTCGATCATTTCTTTGATCATCGTTGTATATTTTACGGTCTTTTTCATGGACTCCGTATTCATTTTGGCCGTATGAATATGAAGTGCCACATATCCTGCCTCATCGTCCGGCAGTTCGACCCCAAGCCGCTCCTTTACATAACGAATAGCATACTTTCCAATCTCATATTCCTGCTTATATAAGACTTTGATCTCACCAAGCAATTTATTATATAACACAATGCCTTTTTGAAGGCGTTCAATGGCGAAGGACAAATGATCAGTCAGTGATATGTGGATGTGATCACTGAGCGGCATCATAAGTTTACCTTCTGCATAACTGATGATATGCTCTGCCACCTCAATATGCGCTTCTGGCAATGTGGCAAGAATTTGTTTGAATTTCTCATTTTCTTCACGCACAACAAAGATTTTCTCTATTTTTTGAAGAGGAACGACGTCATTTTTCCCCTTCTGAAAAGCAATTCCGGGTCCCATCACAATTTTCTCCTGATCGCCCTCCTTTACAACCACTGCGTTGTTATTCAATATTTTATATATCTTCAAGGGGTATCCTCTCCCAGCAGATAACATTTCTTATGTGGGATTTTACCCTGTTTCACTTTTTCTGTAAAGGTAAGAGCGGACCAGCACGCGCCTCTCGCATCGTCTTCTCTTCAAGCATCATCAGACTTTGAGTCATCCGCTTCTCTGTCCTGCATTTCTTCTTATGTTCTTCTGCCAGCTTTTCCAGCTCTCTCTCTTTCACTACTTGAAAGAATCCGGCATCCGCCGCGGCCACCTGAAACCCTTGCTGCTTCATCATCACACCAGGGTTCACAAGCACATTCATCATGAAACCAAACCATAGGCTCAACCAGCTTTTTAATTTCTTCACTGAACATCCCTCCGCTTTTCTTAGAATCTAGCAACTCTATCAAAACAACTGCTCCTATCATATCCCGAGAAAAAAGAGAGGTTTGTCACAATCTGGGTGAAAAAACAAACTAGTTTTCAGAAGTTTTGTTGAAAAGTGCAGAAGATCATCATGTGCCTAGATGTTTCATTGAAAATTTTATGCACACGCTATCCCAAAGATAAGCACACCTTATCAACAGGGTTTATCCACATATCAACACCCTCTCACTAGATTTTGTGTATGTAAATTTTTTATTTTCCATATATGTATCTTAATAATCGAGTTATCAACAGACATTTGTGAATAAGTGTGACTTTATAAACAAAATAGTTCTTTGTAACTATGTAAAATAAGACCATTTTAGTAAAGGAATTGTTTTCAACATATTGAATACTTAATAACGGGCAGTGAATCTTTCCTATTTATCCACAAAAAGAAAGGCTATCTCCCTAAAAACACAGCTAGAAAGGGGAAAATTAATGAAAAAGGTCATATCTCGTTCTTCTGTTCTATTGTTCTCCACTATTTTTATTTTATCCACATTCTTTACCGGTCAACAGGCTGCTGCTGCTCCATCTAACAAAAAGGTGGAACTAGAAAAAGCAGAAATCTTCGGTGAAATCAATGTCAACTCGAAAAAACAAACCACTGTCATTGTTGAATTAAAGGAAAAATCCTTAGTTGAAGCTAAGCAAGACGGCGAAGCACAAACAAAAGCCTCCCTCAAAAAATCTCGAACAAAAGTAAAGAACGCAGCACTCAAAGAGGTAGATAAAGCGAGTGTTCGTCAAGAATACGAAAAAGTCTTCTCTGGTTTCTCTATGAAACTTCCTGCAAACGAAATCCCGAAGCTGCTCGCAGTTGATGGAGTAAAAGCTGTTTATCCGGATGTTACATATAAAACCGATGAAGTGAAAAAGGAAAGCATCCAGCTTCCAAACGAAGATGTCTCCCCGCTTATGGATAAGAGCGCTCCATTTATCGGTGCACCAAAAGCATGGGATGCCGGCTATTCTGGAAAAGGGGTCAAAGTCGCAGTCATTGATACTGGAGTAGACTATACCCACCCTGATTTAAAAGGAAACTTCGGTTTATACAAAGGCTATGATTTTGTTGATAATGATTATTCTCCGCAAGAGACACCTAAAGGAGATCCTAGAGGTGAATCCACAGATCACGGCACACACGTCGCAGGAACGATCGCGGCAAATGGACAAATTAAAGGTGTCGCAAAGGATGCCACACTTCTTGCATACCGTGTACTTGGACCAGGTGGATCTGGAACAACTGAGAACGTTCTTGCAGGCATCGACCGGGCGGTTACTGACGGAGCAGATGTCATGAACCTCTCTCTTGGAAACAGTGTCAATAACCCTGATTATGCAACGAGCATCGCTCTCGATTGGGCCATGTCTGAAGACGTTGTCGCTGTTACATCCAATGGAAACAGCGGTCCGAACAACTGGACAGTCGGTTCACCTGGCACATCAAGAGATGCCATTTCTGTCGGAGCAACTCAGCTTCCGTACAGCCTTTACAATGTGAAATTCCCGAACTATTCCACTGCAAAAGTCATGGGCTACTACCAAGAGAGTGATTTAAAAGCGCTTGACCAAAAACAAGTCACACTCGTCCAAGCTGGAATCGGTGACGAAAAGGCCTTTGAAGACATCGATGTTAAAGGAAAGGTGGCCGTGATTGAACGTGGTGCCATTGCTTTTGTGGATAAAGTCGACAATGCAAAAGCAGCTGGTGCAATCGGCGTTGTGATGTATAACAATACCGATGGAGAAATCCCAGTCGATGTACCAGGTCTCGCACTTCCTACAATTAAGCTGTCAAAAGCTGAAGGAACAGCGCTTGTGAAAGCCATTGAGGCTGGAAACAATACAACGGCTTTCTCCATTCAATTTGTCAAAGAACTTAGTGAGCAAGTCGCTGACTTCTCGTCCCGCGGACCTGTTGTGGATACGTGGATGATTAAGCCTGATCTATCAGCACCCGGCGTCAGCATTGTGAGTACGATCCCAACGCATGATCCTTCTCAGCCTTACGGATACGGTTCTAAGCAAGGAACAAGTATGGCATCTCCACATGTGGCAGGAGTTGCAGCGATCATCAAACAAGCAAAACCATCGTACTCAACTGGACAAATCAAAGCATTACTGATGAATACAGCAGAAAAACTGTTTGACGCAAATGGCAGCCCATTCCCTCATAACACACAAGGAACAGGCAGCGTTCGAATCATGGAATCACTTCAAGCGTCTTCTATCGTTTCTGATGCGAGCTATTCTTACGGCACTTTCTTAAAGGAAAAAGGCGTTCAAATCAAAACGAAGAAATTCAAGGTAGAAAACCTTTCAAAAGCACCGAAAACGTATACCATTGATTACAAATTCAATGGCAGCGGCATTAGTACAAACGGAACGAAAAAAATCACCGTCAAAGGGAATTCCACTGGATCCTTTACTTCCGCAGTGCAGGTGAATTACGGAAAAACCAAAAAAGGGACGTACCAAGGCAGCATAACCATTCGCGAAAATGGCAGAAAGGTCACGGAAATCCCTACTTTATTGATTGTGAAAGAGCCAGATTATCCGCGCGTCACTTCTGTTTCCGTAGAGCCTGACAACCGTGCTGGAAGCTATGTCATCAGCAGCTACCTGCCTGGCGGTGCTGAGAACCTTGCATTCCTTGTCTACTCGACAGATGGAGAGTATTTAGGTGAAGCTGGTGTTTATCAACATGTTGATAAAGGAGAGCATCGCGTAAAATGGAATGGTACGATCAATCAAGGCCAGAAGCTTGAAGCTGGTGAGTATACAATGCTTGCGTATGCAAGTTTGAAAGGAAAATCAGATACCGTACAAACGAAGGAACCTTTCGAAATTTACCCTGAATAAATGTGAATCACAAGAAAAGCCTTGTATGAGCGGATAAGCTCATCAAGGCTTTTCGATCATATATGGAGGAAAGAGAAACTCATGTTGATATGGCTATGGATCTTTTCTTTTTTTACTGCTTTTTTTCTGACGATCACCTTGGTTTATTTACTAACTTTTTTACATACGAAGCAGCCTCGTCCTTTTCATCAAGCATGCGAGCTGACTGTTTATGCTTCCTGTATCTACCCGCTCAGCCTGCTGGTGTCAGCCGCCTTCTTCCTCACTCTGATGCTGCTTTTCCCCTTTTACTGGCTGCGTGGACGATAAATATACATACGTTATGCATCAAAGGCTTCTTTTAATAAACGATACGATGTGAGCCGGTCTTGCATGTGATGTGTGATGGTCACAGCAATCAATTCATCTGTCCGATAAGCCTTGGCGAGAGTGGTCAGCTGCTTTTTCACAGATGCTGGTGTTCCAACAACCATCCTTTGACGATTGGCAGCCACTCGTTTTTGTTCATATGGACTGTAAGAATACACCTGTGCCTCTTCAAATGAAGGAAAACCCTCAAGCTTCAGCCCCTGTTCATTGGCAAGTAAAGATAAATCTAAGCTGACAGCCAGTTTTTCTGCCTGCTCCTCTGTTTCAGCACATAAAACAAAGACTGCCAGACTGACACGCGGCTTATCACCGAATACTGAAGGTTCAAACCGATTGATATATTGCTCTACAGAATCTTCTCCGCCTTCACCATTAATAAAAAGAGCAAACGTGTAGCCTGCACCTGCTTTCGCCGCAAGCCTTGCACTCCCTCCAGAGGAACCGAGCATCCAAACTTCTGGCGCGGTCTCGACCTTCGGAGAAGCAGTCAAATGAGGCAGCGGGTAAAATTCATCCGCTAGATCGTGTAAATACACCTTCAACTCTTCTACTTGCTCAGGATATTGATCACCTAAACGCTTTCGCTCCCCATGATGAAGGGCAATAGATGAAATGGGCATACCACCAGGGGCACGTCCAATCCCAAGATCAATTCTGCCAGGAGCCAGCGCTTCGAGAACCCTGAAGTTCTCTGCTACTTTATAGGCGCTATAGTGGGGAAGCATGACGCCGCCCGAGCCAATGCGTATATGCGACGTAACGGCTGATAAATGGCCGAGAAGCACCTCTGGACTTGATCCTGCAAGCCGATTTGAAAAATGATGCTCTGATACCCAAAAACGGTGATAACCCCACTTTTCCGCCTGCTTCGCCAGTTCAACCGTCTGCTTCAAAGCCTCAGCAGGCGTAGCACCTCCTATCAAAGGAGATTGATCCAGTATACTTAATTTCATCATGCTGCACCTCTTACAGAAATCCCCCTCTCTCAAGCGAAAGGGGGATGTCTTATTTATTTTCGATTAAAGCCCTTCTCTTTCACAAATTCTCCAAGGAAGGCACGCTTTGGCTGGCTAAAGCCTCGCAGCATCTGCTCAGACCAAGTATCTTTTCTCTCGCCGTTTGTTCTTGCTTCATAATATGCGGAAATACGATCGTCGTATTCTTTTAAATAACGATCCACATGCGCTTCATCTTGCTGATATGAATTTTCATGATATATGAGTTCAACTGGCAGCCGTTCCTTTTGAGACGACTGATTAGCTGGATGGCCAACAGCCAGACCGAATAACGGCAGCACATAAGATGGTGTTTCAAGCACTTCAGAGACTTCTCTCAGCTGGTTACGCAGTCCCCCAATATAGCAGATTCCAAGTCCCATTGATTCTGCAGCAACACTGACATTTTGTGCAGCCAATGCCGCATCAATGACGCTAATGAGAAAGGCTTCTGTATTCTCAAGCGCCTCCTGATGATTCTTCCCTGCTTTTTTTGCAATATGATCATGGCGTTTCAAGTCTGCACAGAAGACAAAGAAATGCCCATTCTTCTCAACGTAAGGCTGACTCCCAGCCAGTTCAGCAAGCTTGGCCTTCTTCTCCTGATCTGTTACACCAATAATACTATACGCCTGTACGTAGCTTGATGTTGAAGCAGCCTGTGCACTTTTGATCAGTGTCAGCACCTCTTCTTCTGTCAAACGCTCGTCTGTAAACGAACGAATGGATCGATGATTTAATATGGTTTCTATCGTTTTGTTCAACTCGAAGACCTCCTTGACTTCTTCTATCATAAAACAAAGACATAGGGCTTTTCAAAAATTAAAACTCGCAATAAAAAAAGACAGCCTATACTTAGACTGCCCTTACCCGTTTTATTTAAATAAATAACTTTGATATTTCGTCAATTGAACGCTTGCGTTATAGGCGATCCCGAATCCAATGAGAACGGACAAGACAGAGCTTCCTCCAAAGCTGATAAATAAGAGCGGAATCCCTGTTACAGGCATCACGCCTATATTCATTCCAATGTTCTGGAACGTATGGATCACAATCAAGGCTGTATATCCGACGCAGAAGAATGACGCAAATCGGCTATAAGGATGTATTCGGTCAATCAGTACGACAAGCCGGTAGATCAAGAAGAAGTACATGATCACGACAAACGCACAGCCGATAAAGCCAAAGGCTTCACCTATAATGGAGAAAATCATATCCGTTTGTGCTTCTGGGACATAGACCTTTAAGTTTTTAATACCATTTCCAAAAATCTGCCCTGCACCAATGGCCATAATAGCTCTATCAACCTGAAATTTGTCACTACTTGTAGCATCTTGTATTTTAGTTTCTTCAGAATTCGCAGAGCCATCTGGAATCCAAGCAGTTATCCTATTAATTTGATATGGCTTAACCCCAAGACTTTCTTTAGCGAAATCCGGAAATAATAAAACTACAGAAAGAACCGTGATTATTAAGAGTACAACAACAGAACCAATCAACGAGATTATCTTCCAATTAACTCCAGACAAAAAAATCATTACCATTACAATAAACATACAAACAGCAGCAGTACCTGCATCCTGCAAGAAAATTAAGCCTACTGGGACTATTGAAACTCCAGCAATTTTTAATAATAGATGAATGTCGTCTTCTAATCGCCGTCTTTCTTTAGGTGTTGCTTTACCAATCACAGAAGCCAACATCATGATCAGACCTATTTTCATAAACTCTGAAGGCTGAAATGTTCCAACACCTGGAAGAACAAACCAACTTTTTGCACCATTTATAGTAGGAGCAAAATCATGACCCCCAATTTGTGCAGGAGCGACTTTAAGAAGAATTAACAGCATAATGCCGCCTATAAATATATATAAGCTCAGTTTCTCTAATTGCTCTAAGTCAAAATAATTAATAGCAACAATACATATAACTCCGACCATATAGTATATGATCTGCCTTGTCCATGCATTAGATCCATACTGCCCAAATTGACCCGCAGCATAAATCGCAATGACACTGATGGCAAAGAAGGCTAAAAATATAAAAATCAAATCTCCTTGATAGTAAGGAGATGTATTCTGCTTGTTCATGAACTAACCACCCTTATTACAAAACATAAAAGCCCTTATTTATATTAGATTGAAATTTTCACAAAATCAACTCACTTTAAATATGACGGAAGATACATCCGAAAGGTTCCATTCAATTTTCAAAAAATGAAATACTTTTCATCCTAACAATAGGAAAAAATTCCTCTATACACTTTTCATTCAACCGATCTCAAGTCCTTTAAAAAGTTTATTTTACAGATTTTAAGGGGAAAATTCAATGACCTATGTGGCGATATGACAAGTAAACATCAGATGAGATAGCTGCACTGAGGAATGAGGAATAAAACCATTTTGTATGGAATAAGGCCCATTTTCCAATTATTACGTTTACTTCAAAGTCAATTGTGGTATAATACCTGTAACAAAATGTTCACAATATCTCCTAAAAACAGACACAATTGCATCCTGACCTCTCATTTGATTTGAACATCAACTTACAAAGGAGTTGGATACGATGGATATGTTCTTTGCGTACCTATGTATTGCAACGGCTACACCCCTGTTTTTATGGCTGGAAAACAGAAAGATTGCATTAGCATCTATTCCACCCATTATGATTATGTGGATTTTCTTCGGTCTTTACATGACAAGCAGTTTATCTCCAGCAGGACATACCTTCATGATCGCATTCTTTGCCATTAACGTGATTTTGGCTCACATTGCAGCGTTCCTCATCTACGGACTTCCATTCATTCGCAAAAGATTCAGCAGCAGATAGATATCGCCCAACTATTGGAAGCGTTATCACCATTATGATAAAAACCACTCACCTTTAAGAGATGAGTGGTTTTTTTATTATTTCTCTGAATGCTCAGACTGCTTTGGTGCAGACGGTGAATAACCGTCTTTACTGTTCTCTCCGTGGCTGTAGTGAGCCGCAAAGATCCAAACAGATCCGATGACGAAGATAATCGCACAGAACAGACCAAACAAAGTATTTCCGACTTGAACAGTTCCGTTCTCGCTCTCTGTCATGTGCATAAACATAAACAGCTGCAAGAATGCTTGAATGAACGCAAAACCAAAGATAATCCATAGTTTTGCGGAACTGCCAATTTCAGCTCCAATGGCAATCCAGAATGCTAAGATTGTCAGCACAATGGATAGAATGAAGCCAACTACGTGTTTCCAAGGGAAGTGTTCGTGCTCTGCTGAGGAATGTGTTTTTCCAGCCATATCACAAAAGCCCCCCTAATCCGATCAAGTAAACAGCTGTGAAGATGAAAATCCATACAACATCAAGGAAATGCCAGTATAGACTTGAGATGAAAATCTTCGCTGCTGTTTGTGGAGTTAATCCACGTTTTTTAATTTGGAACAAGATTCCGGTAATCCAGAAGATACCGATCGATACGTGTAGTCCGTGAGTTCCTAAGAGTACAAAGAATGCAGACCAGTACGCACTTGTATGGATGCTCGCACCCTCATGTACATAATGGAAGAACTCAAAAATCTCAAATCCAACGAAGCCTGCACCTAGAAGCAGTGTGAGAATCGTCCAGATGACAACCCCTTTTGTACTTCCACGGCGCATTTCATGAACGGCAATCCCACATGTAAATGAACTAACCAATAGCAGGAATGTCATGATCAATACAAGCTTCATATCAAACAGCTCAGCTGGTAAAACGCCACCAGCTGTTCTGCCATGTAGAACAAAGTAGGTCGCAAAAAGTGTTGAGAATAACACGATTTCCGCGCCAAGGAATATCCAGAAACCAAGGATGTTTAAACGTCCGGTTTCAGAGCGATATTCAAGCGGTGCATTTGCATAGCTGCTATCATTATGTCCCATTACTTCTGCGCCTCCTTATTCTTTTTCTCTGTTTCGATTACTTCTTCAACAGGAATATAGTAGCCATCGTCATATTCGAATGAACGTAAAATCATCGTTGCGAATACACCGATTAAGCCAATAACGCCAATCCAGTACCATTCAAATACAAGACCGAATGCACCAAGTCCAAAGAATGCAGACATGATCAACGGTCTGCCTGAATTGTGCGGCATGTGAATTTTCTTGAATTCTTTTTCAGGATGAACGTCTACATTGTTTTGCTTCCAATGATGGAATGCATCTGGTGTTGTCACTTCTGGAAGTGCTGCAAAGTTATAATGCGGCGGAATTGCAGAAGATGTCGCCCAGTCAAGTGTACGTCCTTCTCCCCAGCTGTCTCCAGACACTTCACGTTTTGCGTGTCTCCAGCTGTAGTAAATGTTGTAGCAAAGGATGATGAATCCGATACCCATCATAAATGCACCAATTGTTGAAATAAAGTTTAGTGCAGTCCAGCCATCTTCTGGTCCATACGTATAAATACGTCTTGGCATTCCTTGCAGTCCTAAGAAGTACTGCGGGAAGAAACAGATGTTAAATCCGATCATGAATACCCAGAAGAACCATTTGCCGATTCTTTCGTTTAACTTGTAACCAAACATTTTTGGATACCAGAAAACAAGACCAGCAAAACAAGCAAATACAGTACCTGCGATTAATACATAGTGGAAGTGGGATACAAGGAAGTACGTGTTATGGTACTGATAATCCGCAGCTGCCATCGCAAGCATAACCCCAGTTACACCACCGATTACGAAATTCGGGATGAAACCAAGTGCCCAAAGCATTGGTGATGTAAAGCTGATACGGCCTCGATACATCGTAAAGAGCCAGTTAAAGATTTTCACACCTGTTGGTACAGAAATCGCCATTGTTGTAATCGAGAAGAATGAGTTAACCGCTGCACTGTTCCCCATTGTAAAGAAGTGGTGAACCCACACAAGGAAACTAAGAACAGAGATTGCCACAATCGAGACAACCATCGCTTTGTAACCAAACAACTGCTTTCTTGAGAACGTCGCAAAAATTTCTGAGAAAATACCGAAAGCCGGCAGGATAACAATATATACCTCAGGATGTCCCCAAATCCAGAATAGGTTCGCCCAAAGCATCGGCATACCGCCTGCTTCGAGTGTAAAGAATGCAGAACCGAATAAACGATCAAATGTCATAAGTGCTAAAGCAACTGTTAGTACAGGGAATGCAAAAACGATGATGACAGACGTAATCAATGTTGTCCATGTAAACATTGGCATACGCATAAGTGTCATACCTTTTGTACGCATTTTTAAGATGGTCACCATGAAGTTAATACCTGTCATAAGTGTACCAATACCTGCAATTTGGAGCCCGAGCAAGTAGTAGTTCTGTCCAGGTCCTGGTGAGAAATCATTTCCGGCGAGCGGCATGTAACTCGTCCAGCCTGCACTTGGTGATCCTCCAATAACGAAGGAAATGTTGAACAGCATTGCTCCTACCATGAATGTCCAGAAGCTAAGGTTGTTCAAATAAGGGAATGCAACGTCACGTGCACCAATTTGAAGAGGAACAACGACGTTGATTAAACCAATTAAAAATGGCATCGCCATGAATAGAATCATGATCGTACCATGCGTTGTAAAGATTTCATTATAGTGGTTTGAATCTAAAAACGTATTATTAGGAAGCGCCAGCTGCGCGCGCATCATCAGTCCGTCTACCCCACCGCGGAAGAACATAATCACAGCAGCAAGGATATACATGATACCAAGCTTTTTATGATCAACTGATGTCAGCCATTCTTTCCAGAGCCATTTCCACTTTTTAAAGTAGGTTAAAACAAACACGATGGCAATGGAGGTAAGAGCGATAGAAATTTGCGCACCAAGAATTAATGGGTCTCCAGTTACAAAAAACTCATCCCATTTTAAATGCATAACGGCCTCCTCCTTTCCTTAGTCAGTTTATTCTGTTTCTAATTTTCTTTTATAGTTCTTCACATTCTCGAAAGGATCTGTCTTGGAATGCGGAGAAACTGCTTGGTAACCTAAACGTTTGCGTGCTTGGAGTGCATATTCAGAATCCTCTCCGTGCTTCGCAAAGGATAAATGTGTTGATGAGAATGTCTGCACATCTGCAGCATCAGGAAGCATCAAGTAGTCATACGTTTTCTTCGTTAACTTCGGTGCTTCTTTCTTTGTTTTATTTACCCATTTATCATAGTCAGACTGCGTCATCGCATTGACTTTGAATTTTTGCTGAGCAAAGCCCTCGCCTGTGAAATTGGCGTTTCTTCCTTGATATGTGCCAACTTGATCAGCTTGAAGGTATTGTTCCATCTCCATTCCAGCCATCGCATACTTCTCCCCGCCTAGCTGAGGAATCCATAGTGATGCCATTGTATCAGCGGAAGTGATTTTGAATAAAACCGGCTGATCTTTTGGAATGTTTAAGTAGTTCACTGTCTCAATATTTTCCTCTGGATAGCTAAAGATCCATTTCCAATCAACAGCTGTCGCATAAACGACAAGAGGATCTTTATGGCTTGTTGCTTGAGGTGCCTCTTCCAAAGAGTAAATTGTTTTTACAGTTGGAACTGAAAGGGCAGCAACGATTAATATTGGGATCACTGTCCAGACAACTTCTAGAAGCGTGTTCCCGTGTAGTTCTGGGTTATAAGAGGCGTTTCCAACGTCCTTACGCTCACGGTATTTAACCAAAATGATGGTAAACATTACAAATACCGCACCAACGATAAAGAGCATAAATCCGATCGATAAAAGGATTAAGTCTTTTTGTTGTGCTGCGACTGGTCCTTTAGGATCTAAAACAGCGATATTGCTGCAACCTCCTAATACAAAAACACTCACGAGCATCGCTAATAAAAGCATAGGTTTAATGGCTCTGAACAAGAAGATCACCATCCTTCCTTAGATAATGTATAAATTGCTGAATAATTGTGAAAAGCCATCTGCCTTCGAAAACTTTTCTTCCCTTTGTAATGCTATCAAAATCTGTTAGAGTTAGCTTCCCTTTTTTCAAAAGTTCATTTATTTTTCAACAGATTTCTTTTAAAATGTCATAAATTCGACATAAATTTATATTATTGCACACACAATAAATTTCTAGGATTTTGAAAAGTTGAGAGTTGAAGGCAAAGGACAAACAATCAAGAACTTTGTCAAATTTAGGTTTACCACAATAAAAAAGTTTGGTCAAATTTCAATTTAACTTAATGAAATTTTATCTAGGTAAACAATTTCAAAATAGGTATCCCCACATTTAACAAAAACCTTACTTATTTTAACGCAAGTTGATAAGAAAAGAAAGTATCGATCCTCTGACTATACGCTGTAAGAATTGGTAATCATGTTGAATATGTGGAATCCCACTTAATGACTTCCAGCAAAAAACCGGCTTAGCGCCGGCATTCTGCAATTATTCATCTCTTACTAAAATATCAGGGCGCCTATAGATGTCCCCTTCATGTTCAACGTCAATGTATGTCCACTTGCCTGTATAGGTTAAAAAGCGGTTCCCCTCTTTCTCTACGACCATCGTATCCTCTGATTTCAAACCAGGCAATGAAGGGTTCCATGTAAACACTTGCTGCAGCTGAATTTCTTCCTTCGATGAAGGCACTGCAATCATTTCTCTAGATACAAAGCCCGTTTTTCCTCCTTGATGAAGCTTTTTCCAGCTATCAGGGAAGCCTTCTTTTTCATACTGAGCGATACCTGCTTTCAACACGTCTCCCAAAGTCTTACCGGGGCGCGTAGCGGCATTCATGACCGTGTCAATTCGTGCAAGCCGCTCTTTGTTCTCTTCAAGCTCCTGTGGAAGCTGACCGAAGTAAACAGACCTTGTGACATTCGCCACGAGTCCATGCCGTTCAGCACAAAGGACAACAAGCGCATGCTTTTGAAGTTTTTTGTCTGTTGGAATTGGATGACGGTATTGATGAATCCGGTCATCTGTTGCTACAAGCAGCACTTCAATCGTCATTCCCTGCGCGATCGCTTTTTGAGCCGCTAAAGAAGCGATTTCGTGCTCCGTCTGTCCTGGAACGATTTCTTTACAGACACTCTCTACAATGACCGCTGTTTCATGACAAAGTGTTTCATATTGGCGGAGCTGTGATGCAGAAAGAATGGATCGAACTTGCGACAAATCCGGCTCAACCCATTCGAATCCAGCCATTTGAATGTCTGACCCGATTCGTTTGTCTTTTGTGAGTGTTTGAATGTGTGCCGTATCATCCTCAAACCAATCCATCGTCACCACTTGAAATGGGTGATCGATATACGCCATCTCTTCTTCAATGATCCGCTTTTCTTCCATTTGATTCACAATGAGGACGATGTCGTCTTTTAACACAAGCAGCTTGCACACGCCCTCTGGTGTATTTAACACGATATGATTTCTTCTTCCTCCTGTCAGCCAGGAGAAGTTATTTCGCTTGTGAATTAAGACACCGTCGAGCTGTTTTTCTTCCATTATTGTTCTTACTTGTTCAATCATCTAATCACCTGCCTATATGAGTGTATGAATGAAACGTTTAAAAGCTGTTTTCCCTTGCTCGGTTCTTTTAAACACACCCGCCTGTGAGAGAATTCGAGAAAAAATCATGCCGACTTCTTTTTGTAAAATGGCTTCTGTATTCTCCTCTGTAAAGGTGTTCTCTTCAAGCAGACGCTTTGCCCATGCTTCGTGTTTCGTGATAGCAGAACGGGCTTTGATTTCTTCAAGGGGGTTTTGGGATAACAGCGCTTCTTTTAATTGGTTTAATTCCTCTGCTAATCTACCAGGAAGAACTGCAAGACCCATCACTTCAATTAATCCGATATTCTCTTTTTTAATATGATGGACTTCTTCATGCGGATGGAAAATTCCGTCCGGGTGCTGCTTGTTTGTACGATTATTACGCAGCACTAGATCTAATTCATAGTCATCTCCATGTCGGCGTGCAATTGGTGTAATGGTATTATGCGGCGTCTCTCCTGTATGAGCTAGCAGCTCCACTTCTTCATCTGAATACATTTTCCACTCGTTTAAGATAAAGTCAGCGGCGTCTGCAAGCATCTGCCTATCGCTGCTTCGAAGGCGGATCACAGACATCGGCCATTTCACAATCCCGGCCCTCACATTCGGAAAGGCACTCAGAGAAAAAGCATCTTCAAGCTTCGCCTTCGCCATCGGAAATTCATGCGCACCGCCCTGAAAATGGTCATGACTTAATATACTGCCCCCGACAATCGGAAGGTCGGCGTTCGATCCGATGAAATAATGCGGGTATATATATATGAAAGAAAGCAATCGTTCAAAGGTCTTTTTGGTGATACTCATCGGCTCATGTTCGCCTTTGAACACAATGCAGTGCTCGTTGTAGTACACATAAGGTGAAAATTGTAGAAACCAAGATTCATCTGTGAGTGTCACAGGAATAATCCGGTGATTCTGTCTCGCTGGATGGTTGATCCGTCCCCCAAACCCAACGTTTTCTTTACAAAGCAGACAAAGAGGATATTGCTTTTGACTAAGTTTTTTGGCTTCAGCGATTGCTTTTGGGTCCTTTTCCGGCTTCGATAGATTAATTGTGATCTCCAGCTCGCCATCATCTGTTGGTGTAAACCACTGCACATTTTTGGCGATTCTGCCAGTATGAATATAGTGTGCGTGCTGCTGCATTTCATAGAACCAGCTTGTAGCCGCCTCTGGCCCTTCATGCTGGCGTTTCTCTTCAAACTTCGCGTAGATGACACTTGGAGGCGCCACCAAGCATCCCATGATTTTCGCATCTAGTAAATCGCGATACGTATCCGTCCCCTCAGGGATATTGCCAGTCTCTACTGCCCAATCCAGTATTGGCATTAAGATGTCTTCAAGTTCCGCATCCCCTGAGACTGTTCTTGCCTCAGCTTCATCCAGCCCAAGCACCTCAAGCAGCCGATTTCTCGTATAATCGATATCTAGTGGTGTAATCAGCTCTTGATTAACTCCGTATTGAATCAGCTGTTCCAGTTTTTCAAAAATATCTACCGCCATTCTCTTTGTCCCCTCTCTTGCCTGCCTGTTACGCGTTATTTACTCTGGTAACCGTCTGGATGCTTCTGGAACCAATCCCACGCACTTTGAATAATGGTGTGAAGGTCAGCATATTGAGGTGTCCACCCTAATTCTTGCAGCGCTTTTTCAGAAGAAGCAATCAGCTTTGCTGGATCTCCCGCGCGTCTGTTAGCCACCTGTGCTGGAATCGCATGCCCCGTGACGTTTCTTACAGCATCTACTACCTGCTTCACGGAGAAACCTGTGCCATTCCCTAAGTTATATGTTGCACTTCCTTTTCCAGCACGCAGACGATCAACTGCTAAGATGTGCGCCTCTACTAAATCCATGACATGAATGTAATCTCTAATACACGTGCCGTCCTCTGTCTCATAATCATCACCGTAAATCATGATCTGATCTCGTTTTCCTAAAGCCACTTGCAGAATGATCGGAATGAGGTGTGTCTCAGGCTGATGATCCTCTCCGACAAGTCCTTCTGTATGAGCACCAGCTACATTAAAGTAGCGAAGCACGACGTATTTCATTCCATATGCCTGCTCAGACCACTTCAGCATTTTTTCAATCGCAAGTTTTGTTTCTCCATAAGGATTGGTTGGGTTCGTCTCATCCGTTTCAACGATCGGCACACGCTTTGGTTCACCATACGCAGCTGCGGTTGAAGAGAAAACGATGTGTTTCACATCAAATTCATTCATCACCTGAAGTAAAGCTGTTGCTCCCCCAACGTTGTTGTCATAGTACTTTAGCGGGTTTGTTACACTCTCACCTACAAGTGAATCTGCGGCAAAGTGCATAACCGCTTCTATTTGATGCGTTTTGAAAACCTGTCTCAAAAAATCTTGATCTCGTAAATCTCCCTCTTCTAAAACAGCTCCCTCCAAAACAGCTTCTTTGTGGCCTGTCTGCAAATTATCCACTACTACTACTTGTTCACCTTTCGCTAATAGAGCCGCTACAGCATGACTGCCAATGTACCCTGCTCCCCCGCACACTAAAATCGTCATTACACTTCCTCCTTCGTGAGTTCTCTTGCGCCGCCTCCAATTCCAGCTGTGTAAAAAGAGGCTTCAATACCTGTCTTCTCTTGATAAATCGCACCCGTTTCTTCTATAAATGATGCCAGCTGCTTTTCTTTCACAATACTGATCGTGCAGCCGCCAAAACCCGCGCCCGTCATACGGGAGCCAATCGTTCCAGGATGGAGCCAAGCGGCTTCTGCCAGAGTATCCAGTTCAAATCCAGTCACTTCATAATCATTCTTTAAAGAGAGATGAGATGCCTTCATAAGCGCACCTATTTCTTCCATTTTATCATCTTTCAGAAATTTGACTGCTTTTATGGTTCGGTCGTTTTCTGTCACCACGTGCCTTGCACGTTTGCGGCATGTTTCATCCTGAATCAAGTGGGCATGCTCGGCAAATTCATCAGCCGTGAGCTCACATAAGTGGACTAGATCGATTTCTTTTCGCAAATCGTTTAAGGCTGATTGACACTCTGACCGGCGTTCATTGTATTTGGAGTCTGCCAGTGTCCGCTTTTTGTTTGTATTGGCAATGACAAGCGCCAGCCCCTCTTGCCGAAACGGACTGTATTCAAAATCAAGGGTATCGCAATTAAGCAAGATGGCGTGATCTTCTTTTCCAAGAGCGATTGAAAACTGATCCATAATGCCGCAATTGACGCCAATAAATTCATTTTCTGCACGCTGCGAAAGGAGGGCAAGACGGGCACTTGAAACGCCGAATGAATGCCATTCATTGATAAAGACAGCGGTGACAAGCTCGATGGAGGCAGAGGAAGACAGCCCTGCGCCATTGGGAATATTGCCGCCGTATACAATGTCAAAGCCTTCTTCTATCTTCATCCCTGCTTCGATAAACTGATGGAACACGCCCTTCGGATAATTCGCCCAGCCGTCTGACTCCAAGTAAGCGATTTCAAAAAGGTCGAATTCTTTCACACCATCGCCATCAAAGTTCAAGGAATACATTCTCACGCGGCCATCTGACCGCTTGGCACATGCTGCATATGTACCGAGAGTGAGCGCACAAGGGAATACATGACCTCCATTGTAATCTGTATGTTCACCAATCAGGTTCACTCTTCCTGGGGCAAAAAAATAGCGAAGTTCTTCTTCTCTATCCCCAAATTGCTGGTGAAATGCTGTGCGTAACATATCGATCATATCCATTCCCCTTTTCTCTTCTGATACTCTTATTTTAGTTGCCTGAACTGCGTAAGTTCAATGGTAAAAAAATCGTTAAAAAATACCCTTTTTTTGCTGTGAATGGTACGATGTGATATGAGGTGTACTATGATTCAAAATAGAAAAAGGTTGTTTTTTGCTGTGAAGGAGGTTTTCCAATTTGAAGAAGGAAGCATTTGCATTTCGTTTTCACCATTCTGATGTTACATTGCCGGCACAAATATGGTCTGTTGGCTGGGAGGTTCAATCATCTTCGTTATACAGCTGGAATGGCGTGGAGCGGAAGGATCAGGGCAAGTGCATCTTTCAGCTCACACTGTCTGGACACGGCATGATTGAAATCGGACAGAAGCGGTTCAAAGTCTTGCCAGGGCAGGCCTTTCTTGTGAAAAGCCCAAGTGCCTATCAATATTATTTTCCAGAAGACAGTGAGCATTGGGAATTTCTCTATTTGACGCTTTATGGGGACGCCTGCGATCTTTGCTTTGACCAATTTATAGACCAAGGAAAGCAGGTCATGCGTTTTCATCCTAATTCCAAACCGATCCGCCTGCTGAAGAAAATTTATGATGAAGCCAGTGAAAGACGGATTACCAATCCATTTGAGGGGTCTAGCCTTGCTTATCAATTTGTCATGGAACTGTATTCATATTTGCCAAAGCTTGAGGGACAAATGGAGAAATGGCCTGAGCCCATCGTTCAAGCGGCCTTGTTTGCCAGCCATCATTTTCACGAGGAAATTGGCCCAGACGATATGGCAGCTGCGGCACGTTTATCCAAAAGTCATTTTACGAGGGAATTCAAAAAGGCCACTGGCTTCACACCAATTCACTACTTAACCAATATCCGGTTAGAGAAGGCGGAAACATTACTAAAAACAACGAAATACTCGATTGAAGAAATTGCCATACAGTGCGGCTACCGAAATGCGAATTACTTGAATAAAGTCTTTCGAAAGAAAATCGGCATGTCTCCAAAGCAACTGCGGGAAACAAGCGATGCATAATAAAAAGCAGCCGCTTTATCATTGGCTGCTTCTTTTACGCTTTTGACAGGTCAACATGAATTCTCCCTTGTCTTAAAACAATGGTCATTTGCGTATCAGGGGTCATTAAGTTTTCTAAAATGTCCGTTGCCGTTTGAAGCGCAATGTCCATTCGGTTGATCTTTTCCTTTTCTTGTTCCGAAAACGCTTCTGGATGTGCGGTCATTTCTTTGACTAGCCTCAGCACTTGTTCATGCTGCTTTTCTGTTTGTTGATATATGGCATCATATAAGTCGTCTGACCTGCTGCTCATTTCACATCACCTATCTTTTTTTATGTGTTAAATCGCATCTTCTTTTGTTTTCTTGAAGACGAACCATTTACTGGCGACATAATTGACCACCACAATCACAAAGTTGACGAGAATTTTTGCGACGGTTTCATTGAGCGCCATTTGGCTCACAAATAAAATCATCAGCCCCAGATCTACACCTAGAGACATGAGACGGACACTAAAAAATGAAGAAAGCTCACGCATGAGGCTTTTTGTGTCACGAGCCTTTTGCTTGAAGACATACTTCTTATTGGTGATATAAGCAAAGAGAACAGCAAATACCCATGAAACAACCGTAGCTGTTTTGTAATCCATGGAAAACATCTCAACGAATAAATAGAAGCTGACGATATTGACAATGGTTGTACACACACCCATCACAAGATACATGACAACTTCTCGATACTTTTGAAAAAGGCTATACATGTCTTTCTTCATTCCTTTTTGCTGGTTTCTGTTTCTTTTAGAATACCATCTTAAGAAGAACTTCCCAAACGAACAATATGTACGTCCTGCAAAGATGAAATTTGTTCTACTCGATGGCAAATGTCAACACAATTGGTTTATATGAGTCAAATGTTTTAGGTCTTTTTCATTATTTTAATTTATAATCTTTCAACTGACATAACAATTGTTTATTATTAGAAGTAAGATTTCAATATTTATGGGTTTTTTAGTCATTTTTTTAGGGACGTGGTAGGTGATAGATTTTACAAAATAGGTTAAATGTCATCATTTTTCGACAAAATTTATTTTGTGCTGTTTTCAACCACACGTACAGTTACTAGACGGTTTGTTCAAGTCATTGGTTGCAGTGAATATGTCTTATTGAACTGGAGGATATTATGGATACGCAAGTGAAAAGAAGAGTTGACGAAGAGTGGGTTTATTTGATTCAGGAAGCGAAAAAAATTGGACTAGGCATCGAAGAAATACAAGCTTTTTTAACATCCAACGGTGATCAGAAGATGATAAACAAACCGTAAATCAACGCCGTTATCCTTTGTCTTTCAGACTGCTTTGGCTAAAAGTTCTGACCTGTCAATTGACCTTTTGAAAATCCTTTCATGACGATACGCTACAATAATTGAACACCTCTCCATACCAATCCCTTCACTCAATGGGGTTCTGTCTTTCTATATTAGGAGGACAGTCCACTTCCCGTTCTCTATATGATCCCTTTTTAGTTGCATTCATGAAAATTGTCCTTCTCTCGTTATAAAACCAAGCTGCCCACCCATATATTAACCATGAAAACAATGAGAAAGCAGAAAGGTGGGTAGAGCGTGAGTTCAGATTCCCTTTCGTATTATCACCAAAAAAAGGATCAGTATTATCATGGGGTAAACCCGGTCATCGTCAGTCGTATTCGCGCGGAATGGACGTCTTTATTGGATATCGGATGCGGCACAGGCAAGCTTGGAAAAGTCCTGAAACAAAAGGGCCGAACCATCTATGGCATTGAGTCATTTGAGGATGCAGACAAAAGAGGCTGAGCAAGAGCTGGATCATGTTCTCTGCGGAAATATTGAACAGATGGCTCTCCCTTATGACCATGAACAATTTGACTGCATTATTTTCGGAGATGTCCTCGAGCATTTATTGGACCCTTGGGCCGTTTTAAAAAGGATGAAACCCTTCCTTAAAAAAGAGGGTGCCATCTTGTCATCTATTCCAAATATCGGCCACATTTCAACGGTTTTAGAATTACTAGCCGGCAGATTTACTTATACAGATGCAGGGTTAATGGATCAAACCCATTTACGCTTCTTCACGCTTCACGAAATACATGCACTCTTTCATTCAGCGGGTTTTCGCATTCGCGAATTCGAGGCTATTCGCGTACAGCATCCTTCCTATGCAGGCGTGTTGAATGACCTACATGAATTACTCATGAAACACGGCATTCGTTCTGATTTTCACGAGGCTGCTACAGCCTATCAATATGTAGTCGAGGCGGTTCCATTTCATGAGTAATCCGACCATCCTGTTTGTTTTATGTGTAAATGATGAATCGATGTTTCAGGCTTGTTTCCGGCAGCTCGCTTCGCTTCCGGCTCCTCATGGATACCATGTGGAGGTCTTACCAATCAGACAGGCATCAAGTATGACCTCTGCCTACAATGAAGCCATCACTCATCCAGCTCAGTTTAAAATTTATCTTCATCAGGATACCTTGATTGTCAAACAGCATATGCTGCTTGAGCTCATCCCCCTTTTTTTACAAAATCCATCACTTGGCATGATTGGCGTGATTGGAGCAGAAAACGTGCCTGACAATGGAATTTGGTGGGAGAGTGCTGATTGTAGGGGAAAAGTCATTGAATATCGCCACGACACCTATCAGCTGCTTTCCTTTGAAAGAGGCCGTCAGCAGCCCGAAGTACAAGACTATATTAAAGCTTCGGCTATTGATGGTCTATTCATGGCAACACAATACGATGTGAGGTGGCGTGAGGACCTCTTTGATGGCTTTCATTTTTATGATGTCTCGCAGTCCTTTGAATTCACTCAGCAGGGCTATGAAGTTGGGATTGCAAAACAAGAAGAGCCTTGGTGTATTCATAAATGCGGAGATCATTTTGACGCAGAAGCATATGAAAAAGCGAGAGAACAATTTCTTGCAAATTATCGATAGAAAGCACCCTTTTCGGGTGCCTTTTTTATGATATACTGTCATAAACAGCCAGATCGTCTCATATGCATTGGAGTACCTTGTCCCTAATTCGTACAAAGGAGGAAACAATGGCAGACAAAAAAGTTCATTATAAGAAGGTTGCCGCTTCAGAGGATTTTCGAAAACTTCTTGAGGAAAAACGCAGATTTATCGTACCGATGACGATTTTCTTTTTTCTCTTTTACTTTTCACTTCCGGTCGCTACATCCTACTTTACCTTTTTGAACACGCCGGCAATTGGCGCGATCTCATGGGCTTGGTTATTCGCCCTCACACAATTTGTCATGACCTGGGTTTTATGTGGACTTTACGCAAAAAAAGCAGCTAAGTTCGACAATTATGTAAGCGCTTTAAAAACTGAATCAAGAGGTGATGACGAATGAGCATGACCGCTTTTATTTTGTTCGTAGCGATCGTAGGTCTCACATTGGTCATCACATATTTTGCTGCGAAAAAAACAAGCAATGCGAGTGATTTTTACACTGCAGGAGGGGGCCTGACTGGGTTTCAAAACGGCCTTGCCATTGCTGGCGACTATATGTCTGCTGCATCCTTTTTAGGGATTGCTGGAATGATCGCGTTAAACGGATTTGACGGCTTTTTCTATAGCATTGGTTTTCTAGTAGCGTATCTTGTCGTTCTTTACGTTGTGGCTGAACCGCTACGAAATCTAGGGAAATATACGATGGCAGACATGATCGCTGCACGATTTAAGCGCCCTGCCATTCGAGGGGTTGCCGCCTTTAATACCATTACAGTCTCTACTTTTTATATGATTGCACAGCTTGTTGGAGCAGGTGCGTTAATCAAGCTGCTTCTTGGCATTGATTACTGGATCGCAGTGCTGATCGTGGGTGTCCTGATGACCATTTATGTCGTGTTTGGCGGCATGATTGCGACCAGCTGGGTACAGATCACCAAGGCTGTGCTTCTCATGCTTGGGACGCTCATTATTTCTCTGCTTGTGTTTGCAAAGTTTGATTTTAGTCTGCTAAAGATGTTTGAACAGATGAAAACTGCAACCCCGCTTGGTGAATCGTTTCTTCACCCGGGAAATAAATATGATGTGCCTTTAGAAACCTTGTCTCTTAACCTCGCCTTAGTGCTTGGGACAGCAGGTCTGCCGCACATTTTGATTCGTTTTTATACAGTAAAGGATGCGATTTCTGCGCGAAAATCGGTTCTTTCTGCTACTTGGATCATCGGGATTTTTTATTTAATGACGGTTTTCCTTGGCTTTGGTGCTGCTGCCTTTGTTGGAACAGAAGCGATAACAGCAGCAGATGCAGCCGGAAATATGGCCGCACCTCTTCTGGCACAAGCCCTTGGAGGAGATTTATTATTTGCCTTTGTTTCCGCTATCGCCTTTGCGACCATATTGGCAGTGGTGACTGGTCTTGTTTTATCCGCCGCGTCAGCTTTTGCCCATGACTTTTATAGTCAGATTATCCGCAAAGGAAAAGCGAGTGAGCGGGAGCAGGTGAAGGCAGCACGCTTTGCTTCAATCGGCGTGGCGATCCTCTCCATCATTCTTGCATTATTTGCCCAGTCCTTAAACGTCGCTTTTCTTGTGTCTCTTGCCTTCGCAGTCGCAGCGAGTGCGAATTTACCTTTGATTATCTTCACTGTTTTTTGGAAACGATTTAACTCTACGGGTGCCATCGCCGGAAGCTTAACAGGCCTTCTGAGCGCACTGATTATCGTCTCGCTCAGCCCAAGCGTCTGGGACCCATCAGGAGCAGCCATCTTCACAGGAGAGCCGCTCATCCCGCTGTCGAACCCTGGGATTATCTCGATTCCACTCGGATTTCTTGCCGCATACTTAGGCACGATATTCTCGTCTGAAAAAGCAGATGAAGACACCTTTACGGAAATTCAAGTAAAGGCACATACAGGCATGCATATGGATACTGATTCATAAGGAAAAGCCGGCTGCTCAGCCGGCTTTTTAATAGCGCTGGAATAACTCTGGGTTTTTCGGAACGTTTTCTAAATAAACGATCTTCCCTTGGTCGTCCAGCTCTGCGATATCAATTCCTTCTGCTGTATAGACACGGCCATCCGAAAGCTTTCCGCACACGGCCCAGTTTGTTTCATACTTTCCATCTTCTCTTTTAATCCATCCATCCCACATATGCTTAATGTCATCATGTACGTGAAAAAATGTGTTCAAAAATTGTGTGAATGCTTGGATTCCAGGCCTCCGGGCGCCATTTAAGACAATCATGACATCGTCAGAAAACAATGCCAGCAATTCATCCAGTTGCTCCTGCCCTTTTCCTGCTTCATCGTATCGGCGAAAATACGTATCGAGCACTTCCATGTTCATTCTCCTTTATTTACCTGTCATTTCGAAAACATTCGAACTATATAATTGTACACAATTGTTTCTCGCCTGTCTATTTTCCCCGACATAAGAAAAGACATGAATTGATTCAATTCATGTCTCCTTTAGATCAAAGAGATGCTTTTTCTGCTTCAACAAGTGATTTCAGCTTTTCTGCTGCTTTTTTTGGATCGGTGCTCTGGCTAATGGCGCTAATGATGCTAATGCCATCTGCCCCAGCTTGTATGACTGGAGCCGCATTGTCATATGTAATCCCTCCGATACCCACAATCGGAATTTGAAGGCCATGACGGCGGACTTCAGTGATCAAAGACACCCCCTGGACACTGCGTGTATCCTTTTTCGTTTCCGTTGGATAGACCGGGCCCATCCCGACATAATCTGCTCCGTCTTTCATGGCCTGTTTCACTTCATCTAGGTTATGCGTCGACACGCCTAATATTTTATTCCCGATCCTTTGTCTGACGTCTTTTGCGTTTGTGTCTTCCTGTCCAACATGAACGCCATCTGCATCAAGATCAATCGCTAGCTGTACATCATCATTCACAATAAAAGGAACATTTGCTTCTTGGCAAAGCGCTTGAATTTGACGAGCCAATTGTTTCTTCTCTTCACCCTGCAAGGCTTTTTCACCCTTTTCACGAAATTGAAACATGGTGATTCCGCCTTGAATGGCCTCTTTCACAACATCAAGCGGCTGTCTCGTTGAATTTGCTGTTCCCATAATAAAATAAACCGATAATTGCTGTTTGATTTGCTGTTGATCAGCCTTTGTCATGTGAAACTCCCCCTAATTTCCCTAGTGTCAGCACATCATCGCCGGTTGTGTGTGATAGTGCATTTAACAATTCCATTTGAAAGGTTCCCGATCCTTTATCCTTTGTGTGCAGAGCAGCCTTTTCAGCTGCCACACCATAAAACAGCAATGCAGCGGCCGACGCATGAAGCGGCCTTTCACCTGCTGCACAAAATGCTCCAATGATAGATGTCAGCAAGCAGCCGGTTCCCGTCACCTTGGTGAGCCATTCATGTCCATTATGAATGGACAGTACTTCATTTCCATCTGACACCACATCGACTTTTCCTGTGATCACCACTATTGTCTGAAGTACAATGGACGCTTGTTTGGCTAATGCCGATACATCTCCATTCGCCGCTTTTGCATCAACGCCTTTTGACTCCCAGCCATCCACTCCAAGTAAATGAGCCACTTCAGCAGCATTTCCTCGGACAACGGTCATTTTTACTTTCTCTAACAGCTGTTTAGCCGTATTCGCTCGAAACGTTGTCGCACCGACGCCGACAGGATCTAACAAAACAGGTACACCTTTTTCATTGGCGGCTTGTCCAGCGAGAATCATGGCTTCCACCGTCTCCTTGGTCAGTGTGCCAATATTAAGCACCAGTGCATCCGCTAATTGTGCCATTTCAGCCACTTCTTCTTTGGCGTTTGCCATGACTGGCGAAGCACCTAAAGCAAGCAGTCCATTCGCTGTAAAATTCGTCACGACTTGATTCGTGATATTATGAACGAGTGGATTTTCCTCTCGAACCTTCTCCAATAAATGAGACGCGCTGCTTGTTTTCATCTGTATCATCCTCCCTTTTACTCTGCATCCCACACGTAAGATTTCGTATGCTTTAACCATTCTCTTGCCGCAAACGACAAATAGCGGTCTTTTCGCCAAATGACACCTAAATGCCACGGGATTGATGGGTTTAGGGAAATGACCTTTACCTTTTCAGGATCAAGATCACGGCAGATTCGTTCTGGCAGAAGTCCAATCCCTAAGTTTTCAGCTACCATTTCACTAATGAAATCCCACTGAGACGTTTCATAAATGACATTTGGCCGGAATCCCGCATTCATACATTCATTTAAAATCCGGCTGTGCAGAACAAAATCTTCTCTAAAGAAAATAAACGACTCTTCCCTTAAATCAGCTAAATGTACCTCCTCACGACCGGCCATCGGATGGGATGGATGCGTCACGAGCTTCATGTTCTCTTTAATAATGGTGTACGTATGAAAAATTTTATCATTTGCAGGCAGAACAATGACACCAATATCTAACGACCCATTCTCGACCCCTTCCTCTACTTTAATGGAGCCGTGCTCGACCAATTGAAATGTGACATCTGGATATTGCTGGCGGAATTCTCCCATGACATTCGGGAAGAAACTTGACCCAATCATCGGGGGCAGTCCGATTCGGATATGCCCTTTTTTCACATTCATTAAATCATTTAATTCGCTCGTTAAATTCTGAAATGACTGCGTGATTTCACTCGCCTGTGTATACATGGTTTGGCCGGCATCTGTCATTTCAACCTGCCGTCCATTTCGGTAAAACAACTGCACCCCCAGCTCATCCTCCAGGTTTTTGACCATTTTGGAAATGGTCGGCTGTGATACGTAAAGGGACTGCGATGCTTTCGTGAAGCTCTTTAATCTTGCCACTTCTAAGAAATATGTTAAATGTCTAATGTCCACATGCTTCATCCTTCCTATAGACAAAAGGAATAATTACTATTCGATATATGTATTTTACCTATAACTAAACGTGCTGTACACTTTAAAGTAAACTCATCAATTGGAACGTTGTCATGTTTTTGTGAAATAGTGAACAATTTATATAGAAAAAGGAGTGAACAGAAAGTGAAATTGCTCAAAAAGCCGCTGATTGCTGCCCTTCAGATTATGGTCTTGTTTATTTTTGCGAAATTCATGAATGTGCTGGCGGCCTTTTTGCATTTAAGAATTCCGGGCACGATCTTAGGCATTCTTGTCATTTTCTTATTACTTCATTTTAAGATCATTCAATTAAAATGGATAGAACTTGGCGCCGTATGGCTGCTCGGAGAACTGCTGCTTTTCTTTATTCCATCAGCAGTTGGTGTCATTGATTATGGAAAACTGCTTTCTCAATCTGGCACAAGTATTGTCCTTGTCGTCTTAATTAGTACGTTTGTGGTCATGCTCTCAACTGGTATCATGACGCAAATGATTGCGAAACGAAAGGAGCGAAAAAAGCTATGTTAGTTGGCGGACTATTTCTGATTTTAACCGTTCTTTTATATCTCGGATCAAAAGCGGTGTACAAACGGCATCCGAAGGTTTATGTCTCACCATTACTTGTCACTCCGCTTGTTCTTGTCGTCTTGCTGTTAATCGTCAACATTCCTTACGATGCTTACAATCAAGGCGGGAAATGGCTCACGAATATGCTGCAACCTGCGACTGTTGCTTTTGCCATTCCTTTATATAAGTATTTTCATATCCTGAAGAAGCATGCAGTGGAAATTCTTTTGAATGTGGCTTGCGGCTCTATCATTGCGATTTTATCAACGGCATTTATCGCCAAGTTATTTCATCTGGACACAGGCCTTATTGAGAGCCTTGTCCCAAGATCGGTCACAACACCTGTAGCAATGAGTGTGTCAGAAATGATCGGCGGCATGCCGTCCGTTACGGCTGTGTTTGTCATTTTAACCGCACTGTTTGGATCGATTATCGGTCCAATGGTGATCCGTTACTTCCGCATCGATAATGACATTGCCATGGGCGTCCTGCTTGGAACAGGTGCACACGGTGCAGGAACATCGAAAGCCTTTGAAATGAGCTCCGTCTCAGGGACGATCTCAAGTGTATCGATGATTATTTCAGCCATTATTACATTATGTGCAGCGCCGATCCTCATGTCGTTTGCCTTATAAAAAAAGCTATTTCCCTTATAGGAAATAGCTTTTAGATTGTTGACAAAGTGCTAAAATGTTCTTTATTTTAGCACTTGTCTTCTTTTCAGCGTGATAGAAAACCTTTGCAGTCTAGGAAGGACGAGTACCGGAGCGGAGCAAATTTGACATTCGTGAGCACCGGAGCGCAGACCTGCGGGCGAATGCGAGGGTTTGTCTACACGCTGAAAGCCATTCCTTATCGGAAATGGCTTTTTCTTATGCTTGTATGAAGACAACCTTTAAATAGTTCCCTTCAGGATAATTCTTCGTTGTACGAAAATCCTCAGGAAGTGTATATTCTTCAAGAATCCGATAGGTTTTCCCTGATTCTTTAAAGGCCTGCGCAATAAATCCTTTGAACTTTTTCATGCCAAATGCACTGCTATTCGTTGATGCCACAATGACTCCGTTCTCAGCTGTGATTTGGATGGCTTCTTTTAATAGCTTCTTATAATCCTTCGCCGCACTGAATGTGTGCTTTTTCGTTCGTGCAAAGGAAGGCGGATCTAAGATGACGAGATCATAGGTCCAGCCTTTTTTCGCTGCAAACGGAAAATATTTAAAGACATCCATGACTTTGATATCCTGCCCGTCCACATCAATATCATTGACTTCAAACTGCTCAGATGTTTTTTTCAAGCTGCGATTTGCAACATCCACACTTGTCGTACGGCTCGCTCCACCAAGCGCAGCTGCTACTGAAAAAGCACCTGTGTAAGAAAACGTATTGAGCACAGTCTTTCCCTTTGCATAACGATCTCGAATCGCTTTTCTCACATGACGCTGATCAAGGAAAATGCCCGTCATCGCACCATCATTTAAGTAAACTGCTACGTTCATGCCGTTTTCTTTCACGATGAGAGGAAATTCACCTTTCTCTCCCTTCACAAAATCATCATCTTCTATATACTGTCCAGACGTATCAAATCGTTTCTTCTCATAAATACCTTTATAATCTGGATAGACGTGCTCAAGTGCAGCCAATACTTCTGCCTTCAATGTATAGACTCCTTCGCTATACCATTGGATGAGGTAGAATCCGTCATAATGATCAATCGTGACGCCGCCAATTCCATCCCCTTCTCCGTTGAACACACGAAAAGCAGTCGTCTGTGCATCACGAAATAAATGCGTTCTGCTTTTTGCTGCCTGCTCAAGCCTAGAGACAAAAAAAGCTTGATCTATTTTTTCGTTCGCATCAAAGGTTAGTACCCAGCCGATTCCTTTATTTTGCACACCATAATACCCTTTTCCTAAAAAAGCGCCTCGCTCATCTACCCATTCAATGAGCTCGCCTTCCCGTACACCGTTCACATTCGATACTGCATCTTTGGAAATGAGCGGATATCCCTTTTTCACTTGTTCCGCAAATGTTTGTTTTAATGAGATTTTTTTCATTTGTGTCATCCTTATCCTAAATTGACTCTCTCTATCCTACCATATGAATGTATACGTTACTTCTATTATGATAAGATGAGGAGAAAAATATCAACATGACATAGAGGAGGCACTTCGTTTGACGACATTACGCTTAGATCATACAGGTATTATGGTTTCGAATATTGATCAATCGATTGATTTTTATGAAAAAGTGGTGGGGATGAAATTAAAGGACCGCATCACTCATACAAATGGAGTGATTGAGCTTGCATTTCTCGGTTTTAAAGATGAAGCAGAAACGGAAATTGAGCTCATCCAAGGCTACAGCAGTGACCTGCCATCTGAAGGGAAGGTCCATCATCTCGCCTTCACAACAGACAATATTCATGCTGAATTCAATCGAATTCAAAAGCTGCAAATTGAATTAATCGATGAAGAAATCACAACATTACCAAATGGATATTGCTACTTCTTTTTCAGAGGACCAGATCAAGAATGGATCGAATTCTTCCAGCGCTAATATTTCCTAGGAAATCGTGCCGCTAAATATATCTTCCATTTATTCATAAAGAAAAGAGTAAGAGCATGTATATGCCCTTACTCTTTTTTATAACACTTTACTAAGAAATGATTTTGTACGCTCATGCTGCGGGTTTCCAAAGAGAGCTTCCGGTTTGTCTTCCTCGACAATATATCCGCCATCCATGAAGATGACACGGTCTCCTACCTCTCTTGCAAAGCCCATTTCATGTGTCACCACAATCATGGTCATGCCTTCGACAGCTAATTGTTTCATTACAGCTAATACATCCCCTACAACTTCAGGATCAAGAGCTGATGTCGGCTCATCGAATAATAGTACTTTCGGGTCCATTGCCAAGGCTCTTGCAATGGCAACACGCTGTTTTTGTCCACCGGATAATTGGTTAGGGTAGCTTTGGGCTTTGTCTTTTAAGCCGACTTTTTCAAGCAAGTCTAGCGCTTTTTCGGCCGCTGCCTTCTTTTCAATGCCTTTTACCTTTATCGGTGCGATCGTAATGTTTTCTAAAACAGTTTTATGAGGAAATAAATTAAAGTGCTGAAACACCATGCCTACTTCTTGTCGTACTTTATTGATATTCACCTTTGGGTCTGTAATCGTGTGTCCGTGGACAACGACTTCTCCAGCAGTGATATCTTCTAATTTATTGAGGCATCTAAGAAACGTGCTTTTCCCTGATCCAGAAGGACCAATGACACACACTACTTCCTTTTCCTCGATGACTGCATTAATATCCTTTAATACTTCGTGATCGCCAAAGGATTTCTTTAAGTTTTTCACCGTAATCATACTCATTTGATATCAAATCTCCTTTCTGCGTAGCTAGCCAGTAGAGAAAGTAAATAAATGATCACGAAATAAATGACACCGACAATGAGCCAGACATTCAATGGATCAAATGTAGCCGATGCTTGAACTTGTCCTCGCTGCATAATATCGGCAATCCCGATAATAGATAAGAGAGATGTATCCTTCAAGCTGATGATGGCCTGGTTTGTAATCGCTGGGAGCATGCGGCGGAAGGCCTGCGGAAGGACGATAAAGCGCATGTTTTGTCCCCCTGTAAAGCCTAATGAGCGCGCAGCTTCTGTTTGCCCTTTATCAATGGACTGAATCCCTGCACGAATAATTTCTGAGAAATAAGCCCCTGCATTAATCGCTACTGTAATAATCCCTGCGGGCACTCGATCAAGCGAAATGAATTCAAGTGTATTCAAACCAAAATAAATGAAGAATAGCTGTACGATAAATGGTGTGCCTCGAATGGCATTCACAAAGACGAGTGCGATGAAATTTAAGAGTTTAAATGGTGACAGACGGAATAATGCCACAATTAACCCGATGATAAAACCTAAAATGATGGCAACAACAAAGATATATAAAGTGGTTTGCAAACCATCCATTAAATACGGAAATGCATTAATAATTGTATCCATGTTTCTCCCTCCCTAATTCACATACGGCTGACACATAAAGAAAGCGCGCTCGAAGCGCGCCTCGCTTGTGTTATGACTTCAAATATTTATCAATAATTTTGTCATATTCACCGTTTTTCTTTAGGTTCTCCAGACCTTTATTGATTTTCTTCAATAGGTCTTGATTTTTCCCCTTCATGACAGAGATACCATACTGATCTCCATTCAAGCGGTCTCCAACTGTTTTCAATTTTAAATCTTGTTGTGCGATCGCATACGTAATGACAGGATAATCCTCAATTAAGGCATCTGCATTTCCGTTTGATACTTCTTGGAACATAGATGGGCTGTCATTAAATTGAACGACTTCATACCCATATTTATCTGCGTTATCAGATGCGAACTTTGCACCAGTCGTCCCGTTTTTAACAGCTAGCTTTTTCCCCTTTAAATCATTAATTGATTTGATGCTGCTGTCCTTTTTCACAACAACTGTCAGCCCAGCGTCAAAGTAAGGATCTGAGAAATCTACTTTCTTCTTACGCTCATCTGTAATACTCATCCCGCCCATTCCAACATCAAGCTGTCCTGCCTGCATTGCTGGAATGATACCTGAGAAGTCCATAGCTTCCAGCTTCACTTTGAAACCTTGATCTTTTGCGATTGCATTAATTAAATCAACGTCTATGCCTTCATATTTACCGCCCTTTTCAAATTCAAATGGCGGATACGTTGTATCTATCCCAATTTTATATGTGCCTTTGCCTTCTCCCGAACCACTGTCTGATTTTGATCCACAGGCTGCCATGACAAGCACAACAATTAGTCCCATGATCAATAACATCGATTTCTTCATAAAACACGACCCCCATTGTCAGTTTTGTCTAAATATTCGCAATAACAATAATACTATAACACGCTAAAGCTATAGTGTGTGATATTTTTTATCAATACCAAAGATCCATACAATTCTAGATCAATAGTCTCTTTAAATTTTACTTTTTTGCGAATAACTCATTTTATTCTAAAAGAAGAGTCATTCACAATTATAATGTAAGATAATCTTACAAAAAAATGAGGCATCACCTTGATTAATGATGTTTTTTTCTAGTATACGAAAGTAAACTCAACAACCGGCTTCCTCGCTTTATTGATATTGTAATATATTTTTTTCAAAACCCTCTTTTTACCTAAAAATATGTAAGCGTATACATAATGTCGCCTTCTCCCTATTTCTTTCACTACTGGTTGAATTTACATCAAAAAACATGTTTTACAAACTGCATGAGAGAGCTTAAAATATAAGAATATACTGGAATATGGAAAGTTGATTCAAAAGAACGGATTTTAATAGATGAAGAAAGGAGGATATGAATTGGCAGAAGCAGGTGTTTTGTCGTCCGTAGATGTAGCAAATATGCTCAATGATTGGTATGTCATGATGAAGAAAAGAGAGATACAAGGTGCCATCCAGTTAAAAGAAGACATTCTTCAGGCGTTTGATCGAATGGAAGAAAATCAAGACGTCTTACTTTACTATCAACTGCTAGAGTACCGTTTTAAAGATCTAATAGAAGATACAGCTTCGTTAGATCATAGTCTTTTTGTTGATGAAAATGCCATCCGTACGGATGATATGCTCAGCTATTATTTCTATTTCTTTAAAGGGATGTATGAAATGCGCAGAGGCAATCAGGATACGGCATTTCACCATTTAAAATTGGCCGAGGATAAATTAGATCTCGTGCATGATGACATTGAAAAAGCCGAATTTCATTATAAAACAGGGTGTCTTTACTATAATATCAGGTCCACGCTTCTCTCCATCCACCACTTAAAGAAGGCTTCATCTATTTACGACGCAGATCCATGTTATGTGAAAAAATCAATCAGCTGTCAAATGATGCTTGCTTTGAATTATGCGGATCAGTCGAAATATGATGAGGCAGAATCGTTGTTCGAAGAAGTGATTCATTCACTAGAACAGATGGAAGATCCAGATTTACTTGGACACGCCTATTGCAATGCAGCCTTTATTAAAAGTCTAAGAAATGAATACAGTGAAGCTGTGCCACTCCTAGAAAAGGCTTTAATGATAGAAACATTCGAAACTTCTTCTCCAGGCGGCTATTTACTTGCCATGTACGCCTACACAAAAGCACTATTTAAGCTGAAAAAGCCAGGTTTGTTCCACTATTATGTACAGCTTTCACTTCAAAAAGCAGAAAATTTAAAACAACGAAACATTTCACTTAAATTATCCATTTTAGAAACACTTATGATTCAGCCAGACAACATGATTGAGCAAATCAAGTCTTATTGTGATCAATTAGAATCGATGAATTTCCTTGTTGATCTTGAAGCTATTTGTCAGGATGCAGCTGCTTACTTAATGGATCTTGGACTTCATGAAGAATCCTCTTATTTTAGAAACAAGGCGTTGTCCTTAAAAACTTGTTAAGAATATGGAGTGATGTATGATGAAGAAATGGCTTATCACAAGTGCGATTTTTACCCTCTTGATAACAGGTGTTTCTATTGGTGCTTCCGTTCAAAAAGACAGCAAATCTGCACAATCTCAAGATATCATTCAAAAGAGGGATCGTGGAACCAACCCTTAATATGAAAAAAGCAGCTGTGATCAAAACAGCTGCTTTTTTATGTGTTAATCAATTTCTCGTTTGATATTTTGCATTTTTTCATCTAAGTAATGGGCAATATCTGCGGCTTCCTTCAGTTCATCAGTCAGTTGATGAGGAACATCGTTTTGCAGTTTATAATAGATTTTATGCTCTAGACTCGCCCAAAAATCCATCGCTATGGTCCGTACCTGAATCTCAACCTTCACATACTCCACACGATTCGTTAAGTAGACAGGAATCTCAACAATTAAGTGAAGGCTTCTGTAGCCATTTGGTTTCGGATGTTGAATGTAGTCTTTCACTTCAAGAATCTTTAAATCCTCTCTTTGCCTCAATACATCCATAATATTATAGATATCTTGAATAAAAGAACAGATGATGCGGACACCTGCGATATCATGGATATGCTCCTTGGCACATTGTGTCGTGATGTCGCATCCTTTTCTTGCTAGTTTATTCACTATGCTTTCAAAGGATTTGATCCGTGATTTTGTATGCTCTATAGGGTTATGTCCATGGATTAAATTATACTCCTGACTGATAATCGAAAACTTTGTATCCATTTCATCTAATGCAAATTTATATACTAATAGTTCATTTTTCCAGTCTTCCATGACATTTTTCAAATCTTCAACATGAGTTGCTGACATATTCATTTTCTTTGTCATCTCCTTTTGGGAAACGGCAGCTGTACCGCTTTCCGTTTACTAGACGGAGAGAGGACTCGAATGGTTTTAAAAAATACGCAGTTAGCCTCTTTGTTTGTAATAGGTCAGCGCCAGTGCAAGAGCCAGCACAGAACCTTTCACAATATCCATTGCATAATAAGGAACAGACATCATCACAAGCCCATTTTGTAAGATTCCGATGAGTACAGCCCCGATAAAAGTACCAAATGCGTTTGGCTTACCTGCTCCCATGACGGAAAAGCCGATAAAAGCAGCCGCTACTCCATCCATTAAATATGGTGCACCAGCATTAATTTCTGCTGTCATCACCCTTGATGCCAGCACGATACCTCCGATCGCTGCAAATAACGCAGAAAGCAGATAGGCCGCAATTTTGTATTTGTTCACATGAATGCCAGACAATCGAGCCGCTTCTTTATTCCCACCGATGATGTACATGAATCTGCCATGCTTTGTGTAGGTCATGAAAACATGCGCAAATAGAACAATGGCAGCCATAATGAGAATGATATATGGCACCTGTCCGATTTTGCTAAAAAAGGCAGGGATCGTTCCCGTTGAAAACGTGCCATCGGGCAGCACCATATTTTCAGAAATGGTCGCCCCTTTCGTATACGTTTGAGCCAGCCCTTGAATGATAAACATCATGGCTAATGTCATGAGCATATCTGGAATTTTCATTTTGACGATCATCCATGCATTTAACAATCCAACAATGATAGAAGCCGCTAGTGCAGAAAGGATGGCAATCAGTGGGTTTTGCGAGAACCATACGAACATCGAAATGACAATAGCATTTGACAGCGTAGCGACTGATCCAACTGATAAATCAAAACCGTTTACTGCCAATGAGATGGTTAAGCCCACCGCAATGATGGTCACAATTGAGATAGACCGTAAAATATTGATGATATTTCCCGATTGCAAAAACGCTGGATTCGCTGCCGCAAATACCACAATTAACACGACAATGGTTAAAATCGTCCCATATCGATAAAAGAAATCAAACAGATGAAAGGATGGCCGCTGTTTTTTGATTTGCTGCACAGGGGCTGGAATTTGTTGTTCGCTCATGATTGTCCTCCTGTTGAATGATATAAAAGCTCCTCTTCAGTCGTCGGTGCAGTCATTTCCCGGGCAATGCTGCCATCATATAACACGTATACTCGGTCAGCGATACCTGCAATCTCTGACAGCTCACTCGACGCATAAATGACAGATTTTCCGCGGGCGGCAAGCTCTGCGATCAAAGTGAAAATATCTTTTTTCGCTCCAACGTCTACACCTTTAGTTGGTTCATCAAAGAGATACACATCTGCCTCAGCAAGCAGCCATTTTCCGATGGCAACCTTTTGCTGATTTCCACCAGATAGGTGCTTCACCTTTGCTTCAAGAGACGGCGTTTTGACACCAAGCCGTTTGACGATGTCGCCTGCTTCCCGCTTTTCCTTCGAACGATGTAAGAAGCTGAATATCCGTGAAAATGAATGAAGACTTGCAGCCGTTAAGTTCCACCCCACGCTCTCTTCGGTCAGAACCCCTTCTTTTCTCCGCTCTTCAGGCACAAGGGCTATTCCAGCTCTCACAGCTTGATGAGGCGATGTGATGTGAATGGTTTGACCATGCAGCTGCACAGTCCCCGTCTTTTTTTCTGAGGCACCGAAAAGGGCTTTGCACAATTCTGTTTTTCCAGCACCGACAAGTCCTGCGATCCCGAGAATTTCTCCTTTTTTGACATAAAAGTGAATGTTGTTTAATTTGTGTTGATCATTTAAGTCTTTCACTTCAAGCACAATAGGTGCATCCTTCAAAGGTTTGCGAGGCGGGAATTGTTCCTCTAATGGCGCACCTAGCATTTCTTCAATGACTTGCTGCGGATTTGTGTCTTTGACAAGGTGAGCTGCGACATCCGTTCCATTTCGCATCACTGTCAGTTCATCACAGATGGTGAAAATTTCAGGCATGCGATGGGAGATAAACACGATCCCTGTCCCATGCTGTTTCAGCCGAACAATCATGGAGAATAATTTGCTTGTTTCTGCATGACTAAGCGGAGCTGTTGGTTCATCTAAGATTAAAATGCTGCATTGAATGGAAACGGCCTTAGCAATGAGCACCATCTGTTTTTCAGCAAGGGTCAGATCGCTGATAAGTCGTTTTGTGGAGATGTCGATGTCCATTTCTTTTAATAGCTGAGCCGCCTTGCGATGCAGCTCTTTCCAGCTGACAAATGTTTTTTTCTCAATCTCATGCATCATCATATTCTCGCCAACACTTAAGTAGGGAACAAGAGCCGTATCCACTTCTTGATGAACCGTCTGCACACCATATGAGGATGCATCCTTTGGGGTTTGAATAGTTGCCGCCTGGCCATTGATGTGGATGGTTCCGTCGAAGTGGGAATGAGCGCCAGAAAGAACCTTCATTAACGTGGACTTCCCAGCACCATTTGCTCCAATTAGTGCATGGACCGTCCCTTTTTTTAATGTGAAATTCACTTGATCTAAAGCTTTGACCCCTGGGAATTCAATTGAAATATTTTTCATACGAACAAGCGGCGCTGTCATAGGTGTCCTCCTTCTCTTGATATCATCTGAAAAACGAAACACCCTCTATGGAAAGAGAGTGCACGTCGCTTATTTTGTATAATGCTTCTTCAAAGTCTTCATCCAATCTTCCTCAAAAGCAGTCGATGAACCGAATCCCTTCACTTCGTCTGCAAGATTGACCATGTTAATGGCTTTTCCTGCTTGTTGAAGCTGCTTTTGCGAGATGAGAGAGGCCTCAAGGTCATAGGAAGATGGTGTTTTCTCACCAGCTATTTTCTTCGCAAGAATCCTCACGTCGACTGCGCCGATGAGCTTCGGATCAACCGCTGCTGTGTACTTCCATGGACTGTCCTTCGCTGTCATTTCTTGAAGATCAGCATTTGACACATCAATCCCATAAATCTTCACTTCTGTTCTTCCTGCTTCCTTTAACGCTCTTGCTGCCCCAATGGCAAAGGCATCCCATGTGGCAAAAATAGCGTCCAGTTTGCCCTTTGGATACTTATTCAGCATGGCTGCTACTGCATTTTGCGTTTGAACAGACGTATCAGAAGAGGCTACACCAAAGCGGTCAAGCTCCTTGATCCCTGAATGTTGTTTAAGCGTTTCTTGATAGACCTTATTTCGTCTCACCATTGGCGGGAATCCATCTACCCACAGGTACGCAATATTTGCTTTTCCTTTAAAATCAGACACGAGCGCGTCTAATGATTTTTTCGCTAATTGTTCGTCATCTTGAGACGTCACTGTAACCCCTTTGATGTCCTTTAGCTTAGGATTCGAATCAAACGCTACAACCGGAATGCCTTTCGCTGTGATCTTTTTCACATCAGCGACTGTCGCCTCGTCGTCCCCGTGAGAGATGATAAAGCCATCATAATTTTCTTCCAGCGCCTGAGAGATGGCATCATGGAATTTCGCTGTATCACCATTGGCGGTGTAGACATCTACCGTAAAGCCGAGTGCTTCACCTTCTGCCTTCGTTCCAGCTAAAAATTGAGCTGTATGATCGTCTCCTCCAATTTTGCGGATGACTTTAATTTTTGCTCCCTGTCCCTTTGCAAATCGCTTCGGTACATTGTCAAAAGAGACTTTTTCGTTTGCATTTGCCTTTGAGCCTGCACTTGATCCAGTGCCGCAGCCAGATAATAGGACGGTTAATGCCGTTAATAAGACAAGAAATGATGTAAAATGCTTACGCTTCATTGCTGTTCCTCCTCAAGTTGTTTTAAATTTTTCACATCGGAAAACTAGGTAAAAAAGTGGAAATACGCCTGTCAAACAGGCATTTGATTCGAAAAAGAGACGAAAAAAAGCCTCTCTTGGAAAGAGAGGCTTGATCACCGTTGCATGAAACATGTATCGGGAAGTCTTCCTCTCTTATCTGTCAAAGCTGTAACAGCTTTGCAGGAATTAGCACCAATTTCTATAATAGAAACGGTTGCTGGGCGTCATAGGGCCAGTCCCTCTGCCTCTCTTGATAAGAGATCCGTTATGAAATTTGTTTTCGTTGAAATGTCTTCTTTACTTTAATGTGATGTCACATCAATGTCAATGACTTTTTTGAAAATTTCTAAAATATCATCAGCTTCCGATAATTTTCTTAGCAGGTGATGATTTCTTCAGACGGAAATCATATTTTTTCTCATTCACAAATTGTGGGTTGAGATGGGCTGATCCTTTATCTTGACCGCTATTAGAGAGATAGGTTTTGTAGCCTTCCATCCATTTCCCGCGCCAAATCCACTGTGATGCTTTCGCACCTTTGCGATCATCATAAACGTTCTTCTGGAAGGTATTCTTTTGGTTCACTTGATAAAGATTCACGACTAAGTAATGCGAGGCGCTAGCCGTCATGATATTATTCGTGATTCGATTGTTCACTGCTTGATACTGCATTAGCAATTGGCCGCCTTCTAAGCCGGCTGTGTCATTTTTGTACAAAATATTATGTGAAATCGTCGTATTGGTTGTACCGCCACGCTTCGTATCATAGCCGCCAATAGATATGCCTGTATAACGGTTTAAATATACTTGATTGTGTTCGATGCGGATGCGATCTGCCATTTTTCCTTTATGTTCGCTTGTGACTTCAATCCCCAGGTCATTGTGATGTGAGATGTTATGATCGATCACAATGTCTTTTCCGCCATCAACATAAATTCCGCCAGCGGAGATGTCGCTTCCATAGGCTGGGTTCCCTGCACTCGTAATCTCATATACCATGTTTCTAGAGACGACTCCATTTCTAACTTGATCATACTTTTTAGAGGGTGCTACGTTCTCGAAACCAATTAAATCAATGCCAATATTATCAGTGTGCCGGACCGTGTTATGTGTCACACGGAACTTTTTGACGTTTCCATTTAGCACAAGCGCTTCACTGAAGCCCAGTTTTAATTTTTCAACGGTATTTCCTTTGATTTCAATGTCTTCTATTGCTGCAGGAGCTTTTGTCCCATAGACAGCAATTCCATGTGCATTTCCATTTTCATGTTTCGTCTGAATGTCATACACTCGGTTATTGAGCAGTTTTACGCCTTTACCGCTTCCTTTGATGAAAATACCAACTGGTGTTAAATCTTCTTTATTCGTCTTAAGATGTCCTACAGTGAGGCCTTTGAGGGTGATGTAGCTCTTTTGATCGACCGTGACAAGGCCGCCATCGGCTTGATTTCCTTTAAGGGATGCCCCACTAATCACAGGTTTTTCTTTTCCGTAAGCTTGAAAGACAACGGGTGCTTTCTTTGTTCCGGAATAACGGACAATCAATTTCTCTTTGTATGTACCGCCTCTCATGTAAATGGTTGTCCCAGCCTTCGCCATACTTGCTGCTTTTTTCAGCGTGCGGAAAGGTTTTTGCTTTGTTCCCGGGTTTTTGTCGTTTCCGTTTACCGCTACGTAATAAGCTGTGCTTTGCTTAGCACCAGCTTCCTCTGTCATCGCTTGACAGCCAAAGCTGATCATGGACATGAATACAATGAGTAAAATGCTTGGTATCACTCGTTTCATCTTGTTGTTTGCTCCTTTCCCTTCTCTTCTTCCTTTATCGGTTAAAAAAAAGAGGATTAAAATATGACAATGTCCCTTGCAATGTACTAGTCAAAAGGTGTATGGTTGAAAGAATATCTTACAGGAAAACCATTCGTTTTTAAATTGTCAGATTAATCAGTTAATAACGTATTTGGATTTTATTTCTTTTTTAAAAAGGGGGGACATGAGCCAAACTGACAGCAGAGAGAAGGAAAGCGCTTTAACAGATTTTTCTTGTCTGAATTCCAGAAAACCTATTGCTAATATTTTGTGAAGGTATAGAATAGAATCATAATTATTTCATATTATTAGAATTTTCAAATAATCAAACAGCAAGGAGATTTACAATGCCAAAACAACCCATCCGCGTTGAACTTAGTTCAACAAAAAAACCAAAACCTCAATCTGATCAACTTGAATTCGGAAAAATCTTCACAGATCACATGTTTGTGATGGATTATTCAATTGATAAAGGCTGGTATGATCCAAGAATTATTCCTTATCAGGCTATTCCAATGGACCCAGCTTCGATGGTCTACCATTATGGTCAATCTGTTTTTGAAGGCTTAAAGGCTTATGTTTCTGAGGATCAAAAAATTCTCTTATTCCGTCCGGAAAAGAACATGGAACGCTTAAACAGATCCAATGACCGCCTGTGTATTCCGCAAATTGATTCAGAAACAGTATTAGAGGGCTTAAATGAACTCATTCGCATTGATAAGGATTGGGTACCTGATGCAGAGGGCACTTCCTTGTATATTCGTCCATTCATTATTTCCACTGAGCCATATTTAGGCGTTGCACCGTCTAGCACGTATAAGCTGATCATTATCTTATCTCCAGTGGGATCATACTATAAAGAAGGCATTCATCCGGTCAAAATTGCCGTTGAAAATGAGTTTGTCCGTGCCGTTAAGGGTGGAACAGGAAATGCCAAAACAGCTGGAAACTATGCATCAAGCCTTAAAGCACAGCAAGTGGCTGAAACGAAAGGATTTTCACAAGTTCTTTGGCTTGATGGGGTCGAGAAAAAATACATTGAAGAAGTCGGCAGCATGAATATCTTCTTTAAAATCAACGGAGAAATCGTGACGCCTGAATTGAACGGCAGCATTTTAGAAGGCATCACACGTAACTCTGTACTTGAGCTGTTAAAGCATTGGGGAATTCCAGTCACAGAGCGCAAAATTTCAATTGATGAGTTAATTGAAGCACATCAATCTGGCGAGCTTGAAGAAATCTTTGGGACTGGAACGGCGGCCGTGATCTCTCCTGTCGGGGAATTAATTTATCATGATCAGCCATATGTGATCCAAAATGGTCAAACAGGCGAAGTATCCAAGAAATTGTATGAAGCCATTACTGGCATCCAAAAAGGAACACAGCCAGACTTCTTCGGCTGGACAGTTGAAGTTGACTCGGTCGTCAAGCAAGCATAAGCATGTAAAAGAACCTTTCATTCACGAAGGGTTCTTTTTTGTTTATTTACCTCTCCTTTATCCCTTATAATGGTAATAAATTGAGGAGGGATGGTATGTTTTTTACTTATCTATTAGCGTTCATTGGGATCTGTATCGGATCGATGATCGTCGCTACTGGTTTCGACGATTCACCGTTCCTCACCCGATTTCTATTTAAGGCGCTTGGGATTTCTATCCTTGCTCTTTCCATCTCTTTTGTAAAGGTTAGACGAAAGAAGTTACAGAAACAAAAAGCGAAAAAGACTTAGTTGACTCGTCTGCTTGCCATCAAATCGTGCACCAAAACAAGACCGATACGGCAACAATTGCCCCGACGTATATCCACTGTTTCCCCTTGATGCTCCGCTTTCTTTCGATCAGTAAAAAAATCTCTGGCAAAAAGATGATCATGATTTCTAGGATAAAGACAAGATAGTAAACAAGCGGCATCGGCTGGAAATCAAACTTTCTTGCATCTCCTCCAATCGTTGCGAAATACATCAACAGGTTGGTCACTGGAATGGTGAAACAAACAAGCAGACGGAGAACATAGATCCACACATAGCCCTTATGCCGAACGAGACCAACAAATGAAGCAATAAGGCCATACAAAAACAAGATCACTGTGCCATAACTGATGACAGGCTGTACGACAAACCCGTAAAGCATTAAACCAATTGCAACCATATTCCAACAGTCCTTTCTTTGAAGCCATACATGCTGTTTTTTCTATCATACACTTCTTTCTCCAGTTTCCATATGAAGAAATCATAAAAAATGACCCCATAAAAGGGGTCACTCATTATGTGTTAAGCATTGACTGATTTGAAGAATTGAGGTAAATATTCACGATGCGCTTCAAGCATTTCATCTAAAATTTGCTTTGCAATCTCGTCAGATGGGACGAGCGGGTTGATCGTCATCGCAACAAGAGCCGTCTCGTAATCTCCAGTTACAGCCGCTTCAGCTGCCACACGCTCGAATGATTTGATTTGTTGAACGAGCCCTCTGACAGCTACAGGCAGATCACCTGTCGCGATTGGCTTTGGTCCGTCCTTCGTAATGATACAGTTTACTTCAACAGCTGATTCAGCCGGAATGCTGGCAATCGCCCCTTTGTTCACTGTATTGACTGGTTGAATGTCGTGCTTATCATTATAGATGGAGCTGATTAAGTTACAAGCCGCATCGCTGTAATAGGCTCCGCCTCTTTTTTCGAGCTGCGGTGGTTTAATCGACAAATCAGGATCTTTATAGAGCTCAAATAGTTCCCGCTCGACCTGCTGTACAACCTCCGCTCGTGTTCCTTTTTCTTGAGCCGCCTTTTGTTCTTCTTCCAGCATATCTTTCGTTTTATAGTAATAGCGGTGATACGGACATGGGATGACCCCTAATCCTTTCACAAAAGAAGGCTCCCAGTTTTTCGCTTCAATGTTTTTCATGGACCACTGGCTGTTTGGATTTCCTAGTTCATCAAGCACTTGATCCATAATGCTGACCCCGTCTAAATATACGTCTAATCCATAGACCATGTGATTGAGACCGGCAAACTGTACCTCAATGCGTTCTACATCCACTTCAAGCGCCTTAGCGATTCCCATTTTGATCCCAATCGGCACATTGCATAGACCGACGACTTTTTTGAGATTCGTGTAGCGTAAAACAGCTTCTGTGACCATGCCGGCTGGATTCGTAAAGTTCACAAGCCATGCGTCTGGGCAAAGCTCTTCCATATCCTTTACAATGTCTAAAATGACTGGGATGGTCCGAAGGCCTTTAAATAAACCGCCTGGTCCGTTCGTTTCCTGACCGATGACGCCGTATTTAAGCGGTATTCTCTCATCCTTTGCCCGTGCTTCCAGTAGTCCTACACGAAATTGTGTCGTCACAAAATCTGCGTCCTTCAAGGCTTCCCGGCGGTCAAGAGTCAGGTGTACCTCAATCGGCAGACCTGCTTTTTCGACCATACGTTTCGCCAGAGCGCCCACGATGTTTAACTTTTCCTGACCCGCTTCAATATCCACAAGCCATAATTCCTTTACAGGCAATTCATGATATCGTTTAATAAAACCTTCGATGAGCTCAGGCGTATAGCTCGATCCACCGCCTATTGTGACAATTTTGATTCCTTCTTTCATGAATTGACACCTCCGAGTTGCTTCATTTTTTCATGGAGCTCAATGATTTCTGCTGCGAGCTCCTTAACGGTCATTGCGTTCATGAGATGATCCTGCGCATGAATCATGAGGAGGCTAATATCCGTCTTTTCGCCCCTGATTTCTCCTTGGATCAGCTCTGTCTGTGCGTGATGCGCCTCATTTAACGCGTCTTGTGCTTCCTGCATTTTTTGCTTCGCCTCATCAAAATTACCTTGCTTTGCACACGTAATGGCTTCCATCGCTGAGCTTCTGCCATTTCCGCCGTGCAGGATGAGTTGAAACACAATTTGTTCCATTTCCATCGGCCGCATCCCCCTTGTTCCCTCTATTACATGCTGACAACATTTTCATCAGTTGATGCTTTTGTTTCTAGTTCACTTTCTTCTTTCAATTTCTGCTTATCCCACATTCTAAAGAATGGGTAGTATAGAGCAAATGACAACGCAAGGTTAATCAGCTGCATGACAGCACCAGAGATTTTGCCTCCTGTGGCGAGATAGCCTGAAATGATTGGCGGCATGGTCCATGGAACAGCAATCCCTGCAGGTTTTGCCACAAGCCCTGTGCTCATTCCGATATATGTGGTGATGATCATCATGATTGGCGTAAGGATAAATGGAATGAGAAGCATTGGGTTCATCACAATCGGCATTCCAAAAATGATCGGTTCGTTGATGTTAAAGATGGCTGGCCCAATGGCAAGGCGGCCAAGCTGTTTCATTTGTTTACTTCTGGCACGTAAGATCATGGTCAGCACCAAAGCAAGCGTTGCACCGCTTCCGCCGACGTTGATGAAGATTTCAAAGAACTGCGCTGTGAAAATATTCGGCAGCACTTCTCCTGCTTGGAATGCAAGACGGTTCTCATCCATTGCACCGAGCCAAATTGGCCCCATGACGCCCCCGACAATGGTTGCTCCGTGAATACCACATGCCCATAGAAGCATTTGCACACCCATTGCAACGATACTGCCGCCTAAGCTGCCACCAAGAATGGAAAGCGGTGTACCAATTAAGACCGTGATGATATTATGAATACTCTCAAAAGGTGTCATCTCAATCACAAGTCTAGCGACCCAGATCAGCGTGATGACCACAAAGCCTGGAATAAGTGCAATAAACGATTTACTGACTGCTGGCGGTACACCATCAGGCATTTTGATGACGATGTTCCGCTGTACAATAAAGCGGTAAATTTCGGTTGAAAGCATGGCAATAATCATGGCAACGAATAAGCCTTTACTGCCCATCAGTGTGACAGGAATTCCCCCGCCCACTAGGATAGCTTCTGTTGAGCCTTCAGGTGTGAAAGGTACTTGATATGGAGTAGCCAACAGGAAAGCCGCAACAGCGATCGCACCAGATGATAGTGCATCAACGGCATACTTTTCAGCTAGCCTGTAAGCAATTCCGAAGGTTGCAACAAGTGCCATAATGTCAAAGGTTGCATTAACAGGATAGGATAGTTTCGTGGCCCATTCTGCTCCGAAGATACTTGCCATAAAATCGCTGTATCCTGGGATCGGAAGGTTGGCTAAAATGAGAAACAGTGAACCGACAATAATGAGAGGCATCGTTAAAACAATTCCGTCACGCAATGCTTGTAAATGTCTTTGAGCGGCAATCTTCCCTGCAAACGGCATGACCTTCTCTTCTAGAAATCGGTTGAATCCATTCATCCCCTCCGCCCCCTTTATCCGTTCACTAGCTGTTCAGCAGATTTTAAAACCTCGGCGCCATTACATACGCCATAATGCACGGTATTAATTACGTCTACTGGTATTCCTTTTTCTTCTCCGAGCTTTTTCATTTGCGGTAATAAATATCGAACCTGAGGTCCTAATAAAAGCACATCGGCTTGATCAATATGATTTTTCGCAGAATCTCCAGATACTGCCCAAATACGATAATCTTTTCCTTGTTCTTGTGCGCTTTTCTCCATTTTTGTGACAAGTAAGCTTGTAGACATACCTGCTGCGCAAACCAATAAGATATTCATGTGTAAACGCCCCCTTTTCAAAGTGTGAAGCTATTCTTTACACATTCATCATATTATGAAACCGCTTTCATAAACACCCATACTTTTTCCTTTAGGAAGCGGAAAAAGTTAATATCACACAGTTAGTTCTTGTACGAAGGAGCCTTTTTATACATGATATCAAGCATGTCTTCAAATGTATCACAGGCGATCAGGTGCTGAATGAATTTCACATTATGCACAAGCTCCCCCAGCAGGCGGTACATGCCTTTTAAATCTTTGGCATTCTCTTTTTCGACACAAAGCAGGCAGACAAATTGAACCTTTTTCTCTCCCCAAATGATTGGTTTTTCTAATGTACATATCGCCCAAAACGTCTCATCTGTCAGCGGCGTCATCGGGTGCGGAATCGCCGTATAATGTCCAAAAGAGGTAGGGGCAGCCTCTTCTCTTTCCATGACAGATGGTGTGAGCTCAGCTGGCGCTAATCCCATATCGATGACTTTTTGCGTTAAAAAGGTGATGACCTCTTCTTTTGTGTGAAAGGCGCGTTTTGTAAAAACCAATTCCTTTTTCATATATTGCGAGGCCAATGTCACCCTTGTTTCACTCGTCAGGGCTTCTTCAATTTTTAAAAAATCGCCGCCTCCCAAAATGGTGTTCACTTGAATGACTGGAACCGGTAATTCCATATGAATTGGAATGGTTGTAATAATCAAATCCAGTGCATGTAAAGAGACATGCGGAAGCGAATATAGCTCTGCTGTTCCTAAAATGGTCAGCTTTGACCCAAATTGAGACCGCAAACGATCCTGCAGCAGCCTCGCACTTCCTGCACCAGACGCACAGACAATGAGACATCGCTTCGGCGGGATCTCCATTTTCCTCCGCTCTAAAGCCGCACCAAAATGAAGCGCCATATATCCGATTTCATTCTCATGAATACTCAGCCCCTCCTCTTCTTCAAGGACCCTGCTGGCGATAATCCCCGCTTCAAAGGCAAGTGGATACCCCGCTTTTATTTCATCAAGCATCGGATTTCTTAAGTTCATTCCATATTTACATCGGTTGATGGCAGGCTTTAAGTGCAGACTCAATCCAATCATTAGTTCCGTATCGCCGGCTAAATCAAGCTGCAATTTTTGATCAATGGCCTTCAGCATGAGCTGTACAAGCCGACTCGTGTCATCATCGACAATTTGTTTTTGACCGCTCGAGGAAAAGGACTGTACCATTTTGGCTGTTCCTAGTAAATGAATGGTGATATAGACGATTTCCTCTTGTGGAAATGAGACATCCAGCAGCCCTTCAAGACGCTCCACCATTTTTTTAGCGACCTTGTATTCTTTTGCCCGCGGAATTTCGCTGATTTCCTCTGGAAGAACAGATACATAGTTTCCGTGTCTAATTCGTTTGCAGGCAATAGCAACATGAACGATTAAATTATTCATGCAAATGTCTGATAGATTCATGCCTTCCTCATTGATATAATCTATCATTGTTTTCTGAAGCAATTCGAGTTCATGCTTTGGCAAAATGGTGACCGCTGTGTTCAGCATCGTTTGATAAGAACGACGTTCATTGAATAAATATTCTGACATGCAATAACGAATTTTCATCTCTGATCCCTTGATCCGGCAGCCTTTGCTCGGCTTCGCTTCCAGCTTCAGATCAAAGGGCTCCAGCTTACGTTTGACCGATTTCACATCGTTGCTCATCGTCGATTTACTAATAAACAGCTGCTCCTGTAAATCCTCTAGCTTCACATAGGATTCTGCCAAAAGAAGCCTTTTTAAAATAAACCGAACTCGCTCCTCTGGCAGCACAGCAAGCGGCTCTTCCTGCTCAACCTCCTCCTTCATAAAACGGCGAAAGGCATTCTCATCGTTGATCAACAGCTCATAGCCAGCTCCTCTTACAGCTGTTACAGCTGCTTGATAAGGGGCAAGACGGTCGTTCAGTTCCTTTATGTCTGTACGAATGGTGCGGCTTGTCACTTGTAAACTGGCAGATAGTGCAGCGCTTGTGAGCGGGGTCTCAGCTGCCATGAGCTGACTTAAGATGTGCGCCAGTCTTTTACTCAGCATCAGATCGGCCTCCTTATGTAGGGGTGGAGAATCTGCCTTGTCCGGACAGGTTGTATACGCTTGCAGTTCTCTTCATTACTCATATTCTACTGAAAAGAAATAAAAATTGCCAACTCATTTATATGACAAATGCCCCTATTTATACAACTAACCATATCTAATGTCCTATGAATCTTTTTGAAAGATACTTGCGAACCACGAAAAAAAGGCGTACACCATCGTGTATCCGCCTTGTTTATCAAGAGATCATCTGGGTAAAGACAACCAATCTTTTTTCATGCGTGCCTGCTGCATGATCAAATGTCCCTGTACAAGTGATTAAATTGAGATTCCGTGTAAAGGCGTATCCAAAAAACGCATTGGGCTTCTCTTCACGCGGATAGCTTCTAACTTTTATGACTTCAAAGCTTCGCTTTTTTCCCGATGAGGACGTGACGATCACCTTGTCTCCCTTTTTCAGCTCCTTTAATCGATAAAAAACCGATGGCCCCCATTTATTATCTACATGGCCATTCATGACGGCATTCCCTTTATCCCCCGGTTTTGGACCATCTTCAAACCAAGCCGTGTTGTCTGTATCCCGAGGGACACCCATACTGCCATCCTTTAATAAAGCTGTTTTCTCCACTTTTGCTTTGACATCAATAGCGGGAATGGCGATTTCAGTTGGTACTATACCAGATGGCTCGTCTTTAAATGTTTCGTGTGAGTGGTTCTGTTTCTCAGCTTGATGTGTGGTCATTTCCTTAGAAGCTGATATGTTTTTTGAGGATGACGATTCATCCATTGACTGTGATGAACAGCCTGTGATGATGAGAAATGAAAATATGCTGAGCAGCCAATTCTTCATCTAAGCCGGCCTCCTTTTGAAGAAAGGAACGGCACGATTGTGCACGTTCCCGTCTGTCTTTATGAGTTAGAATTTGATGCCTTACGGCGATTAAGGAAGAATGCACCTGCCACGCCGCCTGCGAGGATCAAACTTGCGATCATTCCCGCAAATGCTTCATAGGACATGCCTAAAGGACCGGCTGTGCCTCCCATACCTGTTTTCGGCATTTCATTAGGCATGTTGGATTTGAACAGCTCAGGATACTGTTCAACAATTGCTGCTGTGACATCTTGACCAACCATGAACATATGACCATAAGCCTCTCTCACTGTCGGGTAAAGCTGATCATATTCGCCATTATGGTAAGACGTATACGTTTTGATCAGCTCATCAATATGTGTTTTCAAACCAGCTTCTAAATCAGCTGCCTTCAAACGTCCATCTGTCGCTTGATCTAGGAATTTCGCTTGCTTCATTCGATACGCATCTAAATCTTTGACAGCCTTTTCTTTTGCTTGATGATCCCCTGATGCATCCGCTTTGACATAATCAACTAAGTAACCGATATGGCTTGACCAAATGTCTTTGAATTGTTTGCCTGCATCCTTACCATAAACAGATGCAATTGCATCAGATAAATCATTTGTGTTTTCATTTAAAGCCGCTGCTGCTTGCTTAAAGTCTTTACTGCCATCATTTCCTTTTTGCATGGCAACTACTGCGAGTGCCAAATGTTCTGAAAACAAGTAGTTTAAATCTTCACGAAGATCCGCTGCTGGTGTATCCACTGACTTTTGATCAAATTTCCCAGGAAATTGATCTGTGATGGCCCATGACACGCCTTTTCCTACCTCAAACATATGATGAATGGATTTTCTCACTGTTTCATAGGTCGTATCAAAATCCTTTTCATTATAGCTATCAAACGCTTTTAGCAGTTCGTTCACATGCATCTTCAAGCCCTCTTCAAGCTCACTTGCTTTCAGTCTGCCGTCTGTTGCTTGATCGAGCATATCGGCTTGTTTCATTCGATATTGGTCAAGCTGCTTGATCGCTTTCTTTTTACCTGCATCATCTTTTTTCGCTGTGGCTTGTACATAGTCAACAAAGTAGCCGATATGACTTGACCAAATGTCTTTGAATTGTTTGCCTGCTTTTTTACCATACACAGAGGCTATTGCATCTGATAAGTCATTCGTGTTGTCATTTAAAGCCGCCGCTGCTTGATCGAAGTCTTTACTGCCGTCAATTCCTTTTTGCATCGTGATCACCGCTAAATAGGCATGCTCTGAAAACAGCTGATCTAGTGCTGCTCGAAGATCTGTTGCTTTATTTGATACCTCTTGTGACGAAGACGTCTTCTTCGCCTCCCCATGCATATGTCCTTCGTGTGCACTTGCGCTATGAGCCGCTGGGAATAGTAACGCTGCGCTCAGTGGAATGGTTAACATTGCTTTCTTCATGTTCATCTTTTATTTCCTCCTCTTTCCGTTTGTTATGTACTTAACGGAGAGAGGGATGAAATGGATCATTCGATTCTATTATTTTTTTACAACACAGGATCTGTATGTTTGCATAAAAAAAGCCGGATTATCCGGCTGATACGTTACGACGTTTAGATGCTTTTCGCTCTTTATATATTTTCCTCACCACTGGATAAATCACAGGTGCCCATTTGACAATTTGTTTCAGCCATTTTTTCATTTCTCCCGCGCCTCCTTATTGTCATTCTTAAAGGACGATTCCCCATCTTGTCATGAAATAAACAGGTGCGGGAGAGCAGGAGTTAAATCACGCCTTGTGCAATCATGGCATCTGCCACCTTACGAAATCCTGCAATATTTGCTCCAACCATGATGTTCCCTGAGTGTCCATATTCGTCCGCTGTCTCTGTACACTGACGATAAATAGACTGCATCATTTGTTTCAGCTGATCATCTACTTCTTCAAATGTCCAAGACATTCTTGCACTGTTTTGCGCCATTTCCAGTGCTGAGACACCTACTCCGCCAGCATTCGCCGCTTTTGCCGGCGCAAACAAAATACGATTCTCTTCAAATACTTTGACCGCCTTAAGAGTGGACGGCATATTGGCTCCTTCTCCAACAGCGATGACACCATTTGCCACAAGCTGCTGTGCATGCGCCTCTGATATTTCATTTTGTGTTGCACATGGCAGCGCAATATCACAAGGAACGGACCAAATTTGTTCACAATCTTCAATTAATTCAGCATGCGGGTGAATGTCTATGTATGCCCCAATCCGCTGATTCTCGACTTCCTTCAGCTGCTTAATGGTCTCAAGTGATATCCCTTGAGGATCATATATTGCTCCGCTTGAATCACTGCAAGCCACAACCTTACCGCCTAATTCCATTACCTTTTCCATTGCATAAATAGACACATTTCCTGAGCCCGACACAACAACTGAACGCCCTTCAAATTGGAGCCCATGTGCTTTCAGCATTTCCTCCATGAAGTACACCAGTCCGTAGCCTGTCGCCTCTTTTCTCGCTAAGCTGCCTCCGAATCCAGGGCTTTTCCCCGTGAGTACACCCGCTTCATAAGCACCGCGCATTTTCTTATACTGTCCGAACATATAGCCAATTTCGCGTGCTCCTACACCAATATCACCTGCTGGCACATCTTGATCAGGTCCAATATATCGGCCGAGTTCACTCATAAAGCTTTGAACGAAACGCATGATTTCTCCATCAGATTTTCCTTTAGGGTCAAAATCCGATCCGCCTTTCCCTCCACCGATCGGCATACCAGTCAGTGCGTTTTTAAAGATTTGTTCAAACCCTAAAAACTTGATAATGCTTGCATTGACGGTTGGATGGAAACGAATTCCTCCTTTATAAGGACCGATGGCACTATTGAATTGAACCCTAAACCCTCGATTGACTTGTACTTTGCCCTCATCGTCTACCCATGGCACTCGAAATATCACAAGCCGCTCAGGTTCAATGAGCCGTTCTAAAATGCCCTGTTTTTCATACTCTGGATGCTTCGCAAAAACTGGGACGAGTGATTCCAGAATTTCTTTTACCGCTTGCTGGAATTCCTCCTCGCCGGGATTTCGTTTTTCCACCTCTTCTAACACACGGTGGATGTAGCTTTGTGCTGTTTGTGCTGCTCGATCTAAGGTCAACATGTCGCATCTGCCTCCTTGTAGATATCTCCAGACTTTTAATTGTTAGATTTTCTAACGCATATTGAGATTAATTTAACACCAATTGTAAAATCTGATCAATATTGATAACAGATGAAAATGATGCCGAATTGAGATAGATCAAGCAGCCTCAGCATTTAACTTTAAAAATAAGCGCTCAAGGAATGACTAATGTGCTAGAAACGAACAAGCGGATGTTTCTCATCCCGTTTTCTTTGACAAATACATGAATCATGATGAATTTCTAGCTTGTTTTCCAACGAAAAAAGGGTCAAAAGTTTGATCGGATGCACTCAATCTTTTCGGAGCTTCCCGCCTCTTTTTCGATCAGGTAGCACGACACAAAGCCAATATAAAATAGAAGACGATGGAAAGTTAATGAGACCGACAATACCCCAGAACCACTTGTAACGCCCTCTTTTCTTTGCATCCATAAATAAAAGAAAGCCCTGTGCAAACAATAACGGCAAGACGCACAATAAGATGATCATTTCTGTCTGACTCATAAGGAAGACCCTCCTTTGATATGTTGATATTCCTTGTAGCCAACAATAAAGCAGATGGGTACGCTCACTATTTGGAGAAGAATGAAGATGATAGGCAAATGGGTAATGGCAGCTGCAAAGAGGGCCAGAATGGTCAAACTGATCAAAACGTATGCCAGCACTTCTTGTTTAAAACGCCTTTTCTCTTGTTCCTTCGCCTGTTTCAACATCATCATGACAGCCTGCTCACTTGGCTTTTCCACTTCAATTTGTTCATCTAGCTGCTGCAGCTCTTCTTTTAAACGTTCGGTCAAACGATCTTCCTTCATACATCCCACTCCTTTCGAATTTTCTTTAATCCATGATGAACCCTCGATTTCACAGTGCCTTCTCTCATTCCGAGCATTGAAGCCATTTCTGGGTAGGTAAAGCCATAATAATAGTGCAGAATAATGGGTGCCCGCTCCTGAGCCTTTAATTCATTTAAAGCATCCCACATGTCATGCCATGTGTTCCCCTTTTGCTGAACGTCCCATTTGAAACGGCGTATGGCCTCCTGATTCGCTTTTCCTTCTCTCAATTGTTCACGTTTTCTTTTCTTCTGGTGATCTAAAAATTGCCTAGATGCAATCGAAATGAGCCAGGTTGAAAATAAGGCTTCTCCTCTAAATGAAGAAAGTTTCATATACGCTTTCAGCATCGTTTCTTGCATGATTTCCTCTGCCAGCTCTTGTTGAAGGGTCAGCTTCAACATATATCGGTAAAGAAAGGAATAATGATGCCGATAAAGGGCCGTAAACGCGGCATCATCGCCCTGTTTTGCCCGCTGAATCAATAATGTCTCTTCTGTCTGCTCCAAACACGTCCCTCCTTCCTTTTCTTCTCTTACTCATCAGACGACACGAATGACAATACCGTTTAAAATAGACCTTATTTTTTAGCATAACTTCTATGAAACCCATTTTATATGCCATTTTTTCTTATGTAATGATTATGGCATTCCTTCTTCTCTAACAAAATGATGCGTTTTGATTTTCTAGCAAATGGAGAGCCTCCTCTCCATAATCATGATGTCATCCACATACCTATCGACAATGGTCCTTATCTCATGAAGATGAAATAAAATAATCATTGGCTTAGCTTCCTAGAAAATCATGGAATACGCTGCGCCTATCCTTAGCCGATGATACCTTTTTGCATGCTATGCTCTTCCTACATTCCAAATGAGGCGATGCTTGTGAAGGAAGGAGGATTGGGTGAATCACAGCTTATTTTGGAAACGTTTTCATTAAAACAAAATAGAGAATGGAGATGTTGACTTTGAAGAGAAAAGTTCCAATGTTAGCCGGTGTATTAGCTGTTGGTCTCGTCACTTCATTATTTGCACCAAACGGGGAGGCAAAGGCAGCAAACAAATACCCAGAAAGCCCTTCTATTATGGCCAACTTTAATCAACAAGGCTTCTCCACATTAAATGGCGGCACAACAGGCGGTGAAGGTGGTAAAACCGTCACAGTCAAAACTGGAAATGAATTATTGGCTGCCCTCAAAAATAAAGGAACAAACGAAAAATTAAAAATTGTAGTAGACGGGACGATTACCCCTTCTAATACATCAGCCAATAAAATAGATGTGAAAGATACAAATAATGTTTCGATCGTCGGTAAAGGGACGAACGGTGAATTTAATGGGATTGGCATTAAAGTATGGCGTGCCAATAACATCATCATCCGCAACTTGAAAATCCACCACAGCAAAATCGGTGACAAAGATGCAATCGGGATCGAAGGCGGTTCTAAAAACATATGGGTCGACCATAATGAACTGTACAACACATTGAATTCTGGGAAGGATGACTACGATGGTTTATTTGATGTCAAAAATGACTCTGACTATATTACCTTCTCGTGGAACTATGTACATGACAGCTGGAAAACAATGCTCATGGGCAGCTCCGATAACGATAACTATAATCGAAAAATTACGTTCCACAACAACCGTTTTGAAAACCTGAACTCTCGTGTACCGTCTATGCGCTTCGGGGAAGGCCATGTCTATAACAACTATTATAAAGGCATCTTGGCAACAGCGATTAACTCACGTATGGGCGCAAAGATGAGAATAGAACACAACGTATTTGAAAACACCAATAATGCCATTGGAAGCTGGGACAGCCGTCAAGTTGGAACATGGCATGTCATCAACAACTCTTATATTAACAGCACAGGCAGTCTGCCAACATCTTCAACAGGTACGTATAACCCTCCTTATAACTACTCTTTGCTTAACGTGAACAATGTGAAATCAGAAGTGATCTCAAATGCAGGTGTTGGTAAAGTAAACCCTTAAACCACAAAACGTTCGGGCAGAGATTTCCTGTCCGAACGTTTTTGTCATTTCATTTAGATTGTAGAAAAAGGACGATCCATTTCATACAACTTTTGATAACGCTTGTTTTCTTTTAGTAAAACCTGATGCTGACCCTGCATCTCAATGCGTCCGTCTTCAATAAACATGATGCGGTCACACGCCTCACAGCCAGTCAGATGATGGGTTATCCAAATAACTGTTTTCCCTTTTAACACACGGAAGATGGTTTCAAGCAATTCACGCTCTGTCCGTGGATCAAGCCCGACGGTCGGTTCATCTAATACAACAACCGGCGTGTCCTGCAGCAAAATCCGAGCTAATGCCATACGCTGTCTTTCTCCACCTGAAAATCGAACCCCTGTCTCCTGAACACCTGTGTGATAACCTTCTGGCAAAGACTCGATGTAATCATGCAGCTGCACTTGTCTAGCTGCTTCTTTTACCTGCTCTTCTGTCGCCTCTGGAGATCCTAAACGGATATTGTTTAAAACAGACGTATCAAATAAATAAGGCTGTTGATTGAGCACAGACACATAGGCAGACACATTCTCTTGAATGCTTTGAACCGGTTTTCCTTGAATGCTGACAGCTCCTTGATTTGGAACGACTGCCCCTTCTAACAATTTTAAAATGGTCGATTTGCCTGCACCGCTTTTTCCTAATAGTGCGAGTGATTCCCCTTGCTTCAGAGAAAAGGACAGGTCTTGAAGTACATATTGATGCGTGTCATACCGAAAGGACACCTGATTGAAACAGACCGCTTCATCGTGAGAAAGGGTTGACTGATCCACTGCCTCGCTCTCAGTTTCTCCTTCATATGACTGCTTTTCATAATGATGTAATCTGCTGACAGCATGCTGATAGACAGGGATATCACCTGCCGCATCTGACAGCGGAAGAAAGGCTTCTGTTAACGGAAACAGCACAAGCACAAAGGCTGCAATCAGGGTGTGTGACATGGATCCTGACTGAACGACCGAGCCGCTCCAATACACGACTAGTACGACAGCTCCTCCAATCAAGAGCTGTGCAAAAAATTGGCGCAAGCGGATAAACCGGTGCTTGGCTGATTCAAGCGCTAACAGCTGCGCTTCTTTTTGTTCATAACCATCAACAAAATCTTTCTGCCTGCCGCTGAACAGCCAGTCACTAACGCCCATAACTGCATCTGTTAAATGGCTGTACAGTTCATTTCTGCCTTTTTTCATTTGAATTTGTCTTGCCCGGTTCACAAGCACTGTGACGTATGGGAAGACGAAGAGAGAAGTGCCATATAAAGCAGCATCAGTCCAGCAAAAGGCCATGAGAAAAGGCCAAGTGCTCCAATGGATGCGGCATATAAAAGCAGTGCACCGATGGATGGAAAGATGGTTTTTAAATAGGCATCCTGCAGTCTCTCTACATCATCTGACAAGAGACCAAGCATTTCACCTGTCCCCAGCTTTGTCTGTTTGGCACTTCGTTCAGCCATGTCATACAGACGCACACGCATTTTTTCAATCATTGTCAAAATGAGCTGATGGCTCGCCAGCCTTTCTGCATAGCGGGCAGCAGAGCGCGAAATACCAAAGGTACGTACAGCCACGATTGGGACGTAGACCATGAGTATATTCTCAGGTCTTGTCGCGGCTTTTGAAATGAGAAAGCCCGACGTGTACATCAGCATAGAAGCAGAGAATACCGCAATGGCTCCTAAAAATAAAACCAAGGCAAACAGCTTTCGATTCTCCTTGATATAAGGTATAAACCAGCCTTTACTGATCATGTGTGACCGCCCCCATTTGCTCCTGTACCAATTGATAATACACGCCTTTTCTTTGCATTAATGATTCATGTGTCCCCATTTCTGCGACGGTTCCTTGATCCATGACAATGATTTCATCCATGTCCGGCATCCAATGGAGTCTGTGTGTCGCTAAGAACACAAGTTTATGTTCAAACAGTGGAAGCATTGTTTTCTTCAATTCGTACTCTGTTTCAATATCGAGATGCGCCGTTGGTTCATCTAACAGCATAATCGACCGCTGGCCCAGCACAGTTCGAGCAAGGGCAATTCTTTGCGCCTGTCCGCCGCTTAGCCCTCTTCCCTGTTCTCCAATGACCTCATCCAGGCCATTTGGCAGCTGTGTGACAAGCTGAGTTAAACCAGACTCATGCACAGCTCTTTCCACTTCTTCATCTGTTGCATTCGGTTCATAAAAACGAATGTTTTCTCTTAATGTCATGTGAAATAAATAGGGGTGCTGCGGCATATAGACAACTTCCTTTTGCCATTCCTTCATCTGTAAATGAACAAGCGGCTGGCCGTTTAGCGTGATTTCACCCGAAGACGGTTCAACAAATCCGCCAAGGACATCGGTTAACGTCGATTTCCCTGAACCACTGGCACCAATAATGCCGATTTTTTTCTTCCCTTTGACAGTGAGATCTACATCCTGAATGGAATAAGGGGCATGTTCATCATGCTGGACACAAACATCTTGCAGCGTGAGGACAGATTGTGCATCCCACTTGTCCAGCTGCACAGATTGTGTCTCCTGCGTGCGGAAGCCCTTTTCTTCTAAAATGACCTGCATAGCTTCATTCGCTTCTTTTCCATTTAACGTCGCATGATAATCATTTCCTACTTCACGTACCGGCAGGAAATACTCTGGCGCCAGCATAAGCGCCGTCAAAGCCGGCAATAAGAGAAGCTCTCCTTCAATTAATCGCAAGCCAAGAAAAACAGCGACGGTTGCAATTGATAGCATGGAAAAGAAATCGAGCGCAAACGATGACAGAAAGGCGACCTTCAGTGTGCTCATGGTCGCTTTTCGATATCGCTTTGACACCTCTGCAATATTACGGGAGTGCTTTTTGCTGATACCTAAGTACCGAAGCGTCTCAAGGCCGCGGAGAGAGTCAGTAAAATGATTGGATAATTTCTCATACGATCTCCATTGTTTGGCCGCTTTACGCTGAGCAACAAGGCCTAGCAAAATCATAAAAATAATTAAAATAGGCAGCGTCACAATTAAAATGACGGCCGATGTTTCATCTAATGTCCACACATAGATCAGGACCATTGCCGGAATCACTGCCATGTTCACCATTTTCGGCAAAAACAGCTGTAAATACTGACGGTATTGAGCAATTCCTTCCATTGCTAATGTGACAAGCTTTCCTGTCCCTTTTTTCTTTGCGAAGGCAGGCCCTAATCGAAAGAGTTGGTCTAGCAGCTGCTTTCTGACGTCTGCTCCAATTCGGGAAGAGTACGTAAACATGACCTTCTCCCGAATCAAGGTGAGACCGTGCCGCACAAGAAAGGCAGCAAGAAATAGCAGGACATATGGCGTTGCCTGCGAGAGGCTTTTCCCGTCAAACAGCGTTGTAATGGCATGTGCCAGCCACTGTGCTTGGAAAATAATACTTGCTCCTTGGATGAGTGACACAATACCTAAGAGGGCAAGAAGCCCTCTCATTCCTTTTAGTTGAAGCAAACGTTTATCCATTAGTAGGTCATTGGCTCCTTACCGCTTACACGTTTACGGAAGACGTAATAGCTCCAAATTTGATACCCAAGCACAAAGGGCAGCAAAGAAATGGCCACAATCGTCATGACCGTCAGTGAATAAGATCCAGATGCAGCGTTTTGAATCGTGAGATCAAATGAATGGCTGATTGAACTAATCATGACGCGCGGGAACAATGCAGTGAACAGCATGGACACCGTCACCATGATGCCTGCGCCTGTGAATAAGAATGTCCAGCCATCACGTTCTTTTCTCATCAAAACAAGAGCAGCTATATAACAAGCCACAATCAGCACAGTTAACGGAATGGTGATGATCGGGCGTACGGTATAAATGTCTGTTTCTATGATGGACACACCGACAAAAATAACAAGAACAGGGAGTGCAATAAGCAGGACACGCTGGCCCAGTTTTCTTGCACGATCTCTTAATTCACCCTCTGTACGAAGTGTGACGAAAATCAAGCCATGCAACAGGCAAAGAACTGTCACAGCTACCCCGCCGATCACTGAATAAAGATTCACAAAGTCCGTAAAACCAGCGTACATGTTCATGTCTTGATCAATTGGCATCCCGCGTAAAATACTCGTGAATAATACACCTAGTAAAAATGGCGGAAGCAGACTGCCAAAGAAGATGACCCAGTCCCATGTCTTGATCCAAGAGGCTTTCTCAACCTTCCCTCGGAATTCAAAGGCGACCCCGCGCCCAATGAGCGCTAAGAGGAGAACCGCAAACGGAATATAGTATCCGCTGAACATCGTGGCATACCAGTGAGGAAATGCAGCGAAAATAGCGCCGCCAGCTGTAATCAGCCAGACCTCATTCGCATCCCAGAAAGGACCAATCGTATTGATTAAAATGCGGCGCTCGTGCGCGTCCTTTCCAAGCAGCTGCATGGACATCCCGACACCAAAATCAAATCCTTCTAAGAAGAAAAATCCAACAAACAATACTGCGACAAGAATAAACCAAATCTCGTTAAGATATGCCATGATATGCGCCTCCATCAAATGGATCTGTAGACAGGTCCGTTTCATCCTTTTGATCTGTATCTTCTTCAGAATGTGCACCTTTTTTAATTTCTCGAATGAATAAGTAAGCGAGCACAATAGCAAGAATCAGATACATCGCCGTAAAGCTAATGACTGAGAATAACAGCATGCCATACGATACGTTCGGTGAAATCGATTGAGCCGTCGTCATCATGCCAAAGACGGTCCACGGCTGACGCCCGATCTCAGTCATGATCCAGCCGGCTGAGTTCGCAATAAACGGGAACGCAATCATCCATACCATGAAGCGTAAATACCATTTGTTTGTTTCAAGTTTCTTTCTAAAGCTTAAGTACAAGCCAATCATACTAGCAAAAATCATCAGCATGCCGGCACCGACCATAATTCTAAAGCTCCAGAATGTTGTTTTCACTGGCGGAATGTAGTCTCCAGGGCCAAACTTGGCTTCATATTCTTTTTGAAGCGTCAGCATACCTGGAACGTCTCCACTGAACTTCGAATAAGCCAAATAACTTAAGGCAAACGGAATATTGATCTCCGCAGAGTTTTCTTTTTTATCCGTGTCAATGTTGGCAAATAGTGTCCAAGCCGCTGGATCTCCACTATCCTTCCAAAGGGCTTCACTTGCTGCCATTTTCATTGGCTGTGATTTCATTAAATGCTTCGCTTGATCATGTCCAGAGAACGCCACACCTAAGCCAGAAATTAAAGCGAGGACCATCGCAATCTGGAATGACTTTTTGAAAAAGGCGATTTCTTGTTTTTTAATCATTTTATAGGCACTAACTCCTGCAATAAAGAAAGCTCCTGTTGCCAGTGCACCAAACAGAACGTGCGGGAATTCAACCCAAAGCTGCGGGTTCGTTACAAGAGCGCCAAAATCATTCATTTCTGCACGACCATTTTTAATGGCAAATCCAACTGGCTCCTGCATAAATGAGTTGGCGAGTAAAATCCAAAACGCCGAAAAGATCGTACCAAGGGAAACAAGCCAAATGCACAATAAATGAATCTTCTTCGGCAGACGATCCCAGCCGAATATCCAAAGTCCAATAAATGTAGATTCAAGGAAAAAGGCCAAAAGCGCTTCAATGGCAAGCGGTGCACCAAAGACATCACCGACAAACCTTGAATAATCTGACCAGTTCATCCCAAACTGGAATTCCTGCAGAATCCCTGTTACCACACCTACTGCAAAGTTAAGTAAGAACAGGTGACCCCAAAACTTCGCCATCTTTTTATAGATGTCTTTTTTCTTGACGACATAAAGGGTCTGCATCAATGCGACGATAAACACCAAACCTATTGACATAGGAACAAAAATAAAATGAAATAATGTCGTTGAAGCAAATTGAAATCTTGCTAAAAACAGCTCACTCACAGCCTTACATCCTCCCTTACTTTCACATGCCGAACGATTCATGCTCACCATTTCACAAAATGTTCACTATTTGTTCAATGATTCACAAATAAAAGTCCATTTGAAATGGTTCACTCGGTGAAATTTTACTCTTGATTTTCATTCGGTTAGTTATTTATACCTGTACTTTACACCCATACGCTTCAAAAATAAAGTAAATTTTACCTAAAAATTGGATGGTATTGTGTCAGTTGTTTGAATACTTTGTCAAAAATATGTGACGGAAAATAAAAAAGCGAAAAAAATAGCGCTGCATGTGGGCCGCAGCGCTGTGTTTCTATTTTAAGCTTTTTTCTGTAAAGCAGGTCTTGTCACTTGTACTTCATAGTACGTAATTTTGTTTTTTAATAGCCCTTCAGGTTTCGCTTTTCCGTGAGCGTGTGCATCTCCAAATGCCTGAGATTTTGTCCAGTTCACAAAATCTTCTTTTCGATTCCAGCGGGTATGAATGGTCACTTCATCGTAATCAGTTGTCTGCTGTGTGACCCAGACTTCCATGCCTAAAAATCCTTCCATGAATTCTACTTGTCCCTGCTTGTTAAAACGCTTGACGAGGTGGTCTGCACTGCCTTTTTCTACTCTAACCTGGTTGTTTACAATGATCATGTTTGATTCATCTCCCTTTTGTTGTTGGATCGAAGCGATTGGGATAATGAGCGGATGCTCTCCATCTAAGTGAACCTCTGCCTGAATCCCAAAGACTTCTTTGAAAAAGTTTTCTGTTAATACTTCGTTTGGTGTCCCTATTTGGTAAACCTGACCACGCTTCATCGCAATCAGGCGGTCACAATATTTTGCTGCCTGCTGCAGGTCATGAAGAACCATTAAAATGGTGATCCCATGCGTTTCATTCAGCTGTTTGAGCAGCTCTAGTAAATCAAGCTGGTGCGCAATATCTAAGTAAGTGGTAGGCTCATCCAGAATAATCGTCTCTGTCTTCTGAGCCAGTGCCATTGCAATATACGCCTTCTGCCTTTCTCCGCCTGACAATGTATGCAGCATCCTGTTTTCATTCACGCGGCTATTGGTCACATCAAGCGCCCACTCTATCGCTTCCTGATCTGTCTGCGAGCTCTTTTTCCAGATCGAACGATGCGGACTGCGTCCAAGTGCAACCAGCTCACGTACTGTCATCGATGGGATGGCAGTTCTCGTCTGCATCAGAACGGCAATTTCCTGTGCAATCTCCTGTGCTGTCATTTCTTTTTGCGGGATATTGTGAATATAAATCATGCCGCTTTCGATCGACGTAAGGCGTGCGGCCGCTTTAATAAACGTCGACTTCCCTGACCCATTCGGTCCAATAATTCCTGTTACACTCCCTTTAGGCACAGCTGCTGAAATAGACGACAGCCGAAAGCCTCCTTGACTGAGGCTCACGTCATCCATCGCAATCACATCCAACTTAACCCCTCCCTTTCTTTTTTAATAAATAGAGGAAGAAAGGTGCACCAATACAGGCAAGCAGAATACCAACAGGCAGTTCAACCGGTGTAAACCATACCCGTGCTGCTGTATCAGCAAAGACCACAAGTACGCCGCCGCCCAGCATTGAGATCGGAAGCAGGTACCGGTAGTCATCTCCAATTAAAAGGCGGATAAAATGAGGAACGACAAGACCGACAAATCCAATTAAACCGCTCACGCTTACCGCTGCACCCGCCAAAAGCGCCGCCAGTGCAATTAAGAAAAAACGGGTTCGCTCGACTCTAAGGCCAAGCAGCTGCGCTGACTCATCACCAAGTAAAAGAAGATTTGCGGGCTTGATCGCAAAAAAACAAAGACACAAACCGGCAAGCGCATAGGGTGACACAAAGCTCAGATGATGCCAGCTCCGTCCATTTAACCCTCCTGATAAAAAAGGCAGAACAGCCTGTACACGCTCACTATAAAGCACCATCAACCCATTCATGACCGCACCAAGCAGGGCATTGACTGCCACTCCCGCCAGAATCAATTTCAGTGGCGAAACCCCTTGGTCAAATGACAGGATATACACAACGAGTGCCGCTAATAAAGCGCCAAGGAAGGCAGCCGCTGGAAGCAGATACGTGAATTGTGGAAACACAATCATGCTGAGTACAGCAGCTAACCCACCGCCGGCGGTCACTCCGATGATGCCAGGGTCAGCGAGTGGATTTCGGACGACTCCTTGTAAAATCGCTCCTGATGCTGCGAGACAGGCCCCGACGATGAAGCCTATGAGAACGCGCGGCAGGCGTAAATCCATGACGATTTTTTCATGGACAGGCTGGCCTGATCCCGTCAAAGCAGCGATCAAATCTGGCAGCGATAATTGAACAGAACCTAATGCAAGCCCTAGACATATGCCCACACCTAGCGAAAGAAGCAGTCCTGGTATCAGCCACCTTCGTCTTGACTGTCTTTTTTGAAAATCTAACTCTGCATTCACCTTCATGATGACAATCGCTTCAATCTCTTCTCTAGTTCATCAATCGCCTTGATGACGTCTGCGCCTGGATTTGTCCCGAATAAATCACTAGGCAGAATCTCCACGCGGCCATTTTTGACAGCTGATACGTCGTGCCATGCTGCATTCTGTTTCATTTCACTCATAAAGCCCGCTTTCACATCTTCAGGATTGCTGTGTGTCATGAGCAGAATGAGATCAGGATCGGCTTCGATCACCATTTCTGCATTGATTTGGGCGTATTGAGGGAATTTTTCGAGTGCTGGTTCATTCTCAGCAATGTTTGCACCCCCGGCGATATGCAATAAATCTCCGCTTAAGGATTGAGGAAGCGCCGCCATATATGTGCCGGGTGCACCGTACACAACGAGTGTTTTTACTTTTTTCTTAGGCTGCTTGACCTGCTTTTTCCGCTCATCAATTTGATCATTGAGTGCTTTAGCCTTTTGCTGCTTCCCAAGCAACTCCCCAAATAACGAAATTTGGCGCTGGATGTCCTTCACTGAATTGGCGCTTGTCAAAAGAAGCTGTGAACCAATTCCTTCTATTGTCGAGATGTCCTTGCTGTTTAATTGTTCATTTCCAAGCACAACATCAGGTTGTAGGCTTGTGATCAGCTCTACATCAAATTGATGCGTTGTGCCAATCGTTTGTACGGACTTTGCCTTTTGTAAGCTGTCTGGTAACTCGGCAGTTGGCCTGCCGACCGCCTCACCGCCTAAAGCATATAGAATGCTCAAGTCCCCGGTCGATAAGGCGACGATACGCTGAGGGGATTCATCAAATGACAGCGTTCTTCCGGTAAAATCCTTTATCTTCAGCGCTCCTGCCGCGCTTTCTTTCTCTACAGGTGCTGCCTGACTGCATCCGCTGAGGAGAAGCATCAAGACGAGTCCCGCCAAGATCACATGTGAAAATTTCAACCGTCTGTCTCTCCTTTTCTAGTAAACTTTCTTTAGCTTTGCCTGTACCACGAGACGCCCGTTTTTAGGTGCAAGTACATGATCACAGGTCGATAAGGTGAGGATGAGGTCATCTGTGGACACGTCTGTCTTCGTTTGATAGATTGATTTCTTCCGCACAGCTTGCAAGTAATGTGCATATTCGCCAAGATCCTGAAAATCGGTTTGAATATAATCGAAGTCAACCGTCGTTTCATACACGGCAAAAATCTCCGCTTCATAGCTTTGATACAGCGTATCGTACTGAAATGTCCGGTGCTCATTAAAGAAATCTTTTTTTAGATAGTTTGTGAGTCCAGCAAACATGGATCCATCCCTCATCCGATGGCCGTACACCACCGTATTTGGGCTTTCATGCAGGACATCATTACGATAATCCATAAAGATACTGCCTGCCCGGGTGTCGTTTTTTAAATAATTACGAGTTAAGTAGAACGCATTATCGCGAGATTGAACGATCGGATACTGAATCATCGTATCCTCCATATTGATCCAGCCGACAATGTCCTCATTCACCTTCCGCAACTCATCAAATGACGAACGGATCTTTCCCAACTCCCGTTTTTCATTCATTTCTTCATGTCCATACATCGTCTGAGCCTTTGCAAGCACCTGGCGATTTTGATAATAACCGAAAAGTTCGAAGCCGATGGCTGTACCGCTATAAATCAATACTCCTAAACAAACGATCGTCAGCATCCGCTGCCAAAGCCGTTTTCCTCGTTTCACACTGTCTCACCTGCTTTTTGCCCAGCTTATATACCAACAGGCACGATGTACATCCCTGTTTCTGCATCCTGTCGAATCGTGACGGACACATCATAAATGTGCCGCACGTTTTCCTCTGTTAACACATCGTTTGGCTGTCCTTCACTGATAATCTGTCCATCCTTCATCGCTATGATGATATCGCTGTAGCGGACAGCCTGATTCATATCGTGGAGCACCATGACAATGGTTAATCCATGCCTGGCATTCAGCTCACGAATCAGCTCAAGAATGTCAAATTGATAGTAGATATCCAAATAAGTTGTCGGTTCATCTAAGAAAAGGATCGGTGTTTTTTGCGCAAGTGCCATCGCAATCCATACACGCTGCCGCTCTCCACCTGACAGTGAGGCGAGCGGCACCTTTCGTTTGTCCGTTAGCTTTGTACTGGACAGCGCCCATTCTATCGCTCTCTCGTCCTCTTCCTTGTCTCCTCCGCGCATTGTCTGGTACGGCGTTCTGCCGAATGCCACGACCCGTTCGATCGTTAAATCAAGAGGCGCTTCATTTTGCTGATGGACGACAGCGAGCTTTTTCGCCAGCTCCTTTGGCTTGAACGCATTCAGCGCTTGCCCGTCTAAGTGTATCTGCCCTTTATTTGGACAATGATTATTTGCCATTAAGGAAAGCAGTGTGGATTTTCCCGAGCCATTTGGACCGATAATGGTTGTGATTTTCCCCTTTTCAATCTGTGTTGTGACCGATTGAACGATGTCCTTCTGCTGGTCATATGAGAATGACACCTCATGAATGTCCATGGAGACGGTCCCCCCTTCTTAATAAAAAGATCAGAAACGGCCCGCCAATCACGGCCATGATCGTAGAAGCAGGAATCTCATTTGGCGCCAAAAGCGTCCTACCAAGCGTATCAGCCGTCAAAATAAGCAAAGCCCCGCTTAACGCAGAAAATGGAATCAGTACTCGGTGATCCGAGCCGACAAGCCTTCTTGAAATGTGCGGAATGAGCAAGCCGACAAAGGCTATTACGCCCGCTACTGCTGCTGTCACTGCCGCAAGTAAAACGGCTGTGATGGAAATCAAAAGGCGCATTCTGGTCACACGCAAGCCTAAGTTTTTCGCTGTCTTGTCTTGAAGAGCCAACAGGTTACACCATCTGCTGAAGAAAAGTGCCACGACAAGGCCAACGACACCATAAACACCGATTAAACGGACATCTCCCCACGTTTTCATCGTGAGATTCGACTGTCCTGACTGATTAATTGTGATATTGAAATAGCTGCAAATGGTCACAAAAGCTTCAGCCATCCCAGTAAACATGGCATTGATGGCAATCCCAACTAAGATCATGCGGATCGGGCTTAAACCACCCTTCCAAGACAGAACGTACACGAGGAAACACGCAATCGCCCCGCCTAATACCGAAAATAAAGGTGAGTAGAAATAAAATTGAGGAAGCGCTGTAATCGCCATTAATGAAAAGAAGCTGGCTCCTGATGAAATCCCAATGACGCCGGCATCAGCTAACGGATTTCTCATGACCGACTGCAGCAGTACACCGGAGACAGATAAGGCGGCCCCTGTAAACATCGCGATGAGCACGCGGGGGATTCTCAAATCTTTAATGATTTCTACCTGTGCATGTTGACCGGTGATGAGCCCTTCTAATAATTCAATTGGGGTCACATGAATGCTCCCAGTAATGGCTGAATAAATAAACACGCAGACCAGTAAGAGACTGACTATCAGAAATAAAAATCCTGTTTTTTTCATCTTGAACGTCCTTTTATCATTAAGATTCGCAAACTTATGACGGATACAACATACGAGTCAATTCATCTAATGCCTCTGCTGCCTTTAAATTGCCTGTTGTCCCGAATAAGCTTTCTTCGAGGTCATACACCCGGTCTTGTTTGACCGCATTAAAATGTTTCCAGATGTCATTTGTTTTAAATTCTTGATCAAACATTTTGACGACTTCATCCGGCATCCCATGTGCGGCTCGGAGAATGATATCTGGATTGGCTTTTTGTAAATACTCCGTATTGGATTCCAAATACTCCATTTTCTCGCCTTCCACAATGTTCTTTCCTCCTGCGATACGTACAAGATCACCAATATATGAATTTTCTGTCGCCACCAAATAACTGCCTGGCACACCAAGCAAAATCAGAACGGACGGCTTGCGTTTTCCTTTTGTCTTCTCTTGTATGTCTTTCTTTTTTTGCTCAAACGCAGACACAATGCGCTCAGCCTGCTTCTTCCTGTCATACTTATCCCCAAGCTTCGTGATGGCCTTCTCCATGTTGGCCATACTCTCGAGATTTAAGTATGTGGCAGGGACACCTGCTTGCTGAAAGGGTTTCTCTAAATCATATTGAAGGGTTGTGACAGACAGGACATCTGTCGGTTGAAGTGATTGGATGATTTCCATGTCCGGGCTCATGGGATTGCCGACTTCTGGCAGTCCTTTGTAACGAGCTGGCAAGGATTTTTGACTTGTTGGCACCCCGACAAGATCCACCTCTAAAGCATCCATGATCTCCGCAGCAGCTACAGTCGTTGCTACAATACGCTCACTTGATTCAGCGCTTTTTTTGCCTTTTGCTGAGCTTTCAGCTGACTGTGAGCAGCCCGATAAGATCATGCACACACTGAAGGCAGCGATCAAGGTACATAACATTCGATGCTTCAAAAACAGAAGCCTCCTTTCGAAAAAAGAGAGTGGATGCGCCGAGGTAAAAGGCGCATCTCACTTAAAATAAAACGAACTATCTTGTCCGTGTTTGATATTTTCTGACGAGTACGAATAACGAACCGCCGAATAAAAGAATATACACCCAAAGAAGAGAGGCATCTCCCGTTTTCGGATTCAGCTGTCCAGACTCAGATTTGGTTTGGTCATCTGATGGCGTAAATGTCATCTGCTCCACACCCGTTTCCTCTGGTGCTACATTCTCAAGTTGAGTTGTTTGAGAATCGTGATCATTTGGATTTTTGACAAATCCGATACTCTCATCGTCTCCAATGACCGTTGAAATGCCGCTTCCCTCACCGAGAGCGATTCCTTTTGTGTCATAGACAAGTTTGACATCGTACTGCTCATGATAGTTCGCAGCTGGAATATCAATTTTTACGCGTGCAGCCTGAGCACTGCTTAAACTTTTTGCTTCATATTGAATGACACGTGTATCTGCTTTTTGATCTGTTTTCGCGACAAGTGTCTCTTCAAACTTTCCGCCTGTTCCTACTTGGAATGACGTGATCGCTGAGCTGTTTTTCACTTTATATGAAACGAAATGGCGGCCATTTTTCACAACCAGTGTCGCAGGGCTCACGACGTAATCGTTCATGCGGGAAAGCTCATCCTTGTCTGCTTTCTTCATTGAGAAAGGAAGCTTGTATACACCATCTTTTAGCTGAGTAGTCTCTTGATCAGCTCCGCTGTTATTTGTTTCTGGTGATGGTGTATTTGGTTTTGGCGTTTCTGGTGTAGCTGGTGTTTCTTCCTCTACCACCTGTCCATCCTTCACTGGAGCGATACTCTTTGAATCAAATTGAAAACGAATATCGTAGGTTTGGTCATAGTTAGCGGCTGCTACTACAATGTGCACTTTTCCTTTCACCGCTTTTTTCAAATCAGCAGCATCGAATGAAACCACTCTTGTATTCTTCGCTTCATCTGTGCTCACTATCTTTGCTTCTTGATAAGAACCGTTTTTCTCTGTTTTCAAAGAAGCGACAGACTTATGATCCTTCACCGTAAAGGAAATGGTCTGCTTTCCATTTTTGACGGTTAAGGATGCGGGATGTGAGAAGTATTGATTCATTCGAGATGCTTCATCCGTATCCCCTTTTAGCACACTGTAATTGATACGATATACGCCATCTTTTAATTGATTTTGCGCAGAATCATCTGGCTTTGTGCCATTGTTATTGCCTGGTGTTGTCGGTTGATCGTCTGGTTTTGTGCCATTTTGGTCATCCGGTTTAGTTTCATTGTCGTCTGGCTTTGTACCGTTTTGATCATCCGGCTTTGTTTCGTTATCATCTGGCTTTGTACCGTTTTGGTCATCCGGTTTAGTTTCATTGTCGTCTGGTTTTGTACCGTTTTGATCATCTGGTTTTGTTTCGTTATCGTCTGGTTTTGCAGGCGTAACGAGTGTTAAGCTGCTTTGATCGAATGCAAGCTGTACGTCATATGCTTCGTCATAAATAAAGCCGCCTAAATCCCAGTAAATTTTCACCCAGCCGTTTAATTTCGCTGATAAGTCGGCGACATCAAATTTGATCACACGTGTATTGGCTGTTTCGTCCTCACTGACCGTTTCAGTGGTAACGAGAGCACCATTTTGTTCAACCTTGAAATCTGTTATTTCTTTGCTTTGCTTCAGTGTGACATAAGCTGTTGTCTTGCCATTTTCCACAATCAGCTTAGCTGGCTTTTCTGTATAGGTATCCATCATAGACGCTTCTGAGGTACCATCTTTTAAAATGGTGAATCCGACTGTGTATTCCCCATCAACGAATGATGCCGCTTGAGCTGTTCCTTGAGGAATCTGAAACGCAGTCAACAAACTGAATAAAACAAGCAGAATGGCTGCCTTTAGATGAAAAAGACGTTTCAAATGGTGACACTTCCTTCCGTTAATGCTTGATGATCCACTTTCTTGCTAAAAACCCGCCAGAACATAAGACAAGCACAAGGAGCCATCCTATCTGGCTTGTATCACCAGTTTGAGGGTTGTCTTCTTGTTGTTTCGTTGTGGATGTATCAGCTTTGTTTGTTGATTCTTTTGATGGCTGCTGACTTTCTTGTGCACCCGTTGATTTATTTTCACTGGTAGACGATAGCGATTTCATACTGCTTTCATCAAATTTCAGCTGAATGGTGTAATCATGATCATAATCAGCAGATTTCACAGTGACATGAATTTTGGACTTGATCGGTTTAGACAAGCTTTGAGCTTGGAACTGAACGAGCCTTGTATTGGCTTTTTTATTTGTTGAGAGAACGGTTGTATCGACATAGCCGCCATTTCCCGGCACTTTAAATTCCGTTACCCAGCTGCTATTTTTAATCGTCATTTGTACTGTCAGGTTCCCATTTTTCGCTATCACTTTTGCTGGCTTCAGCCAGTAATCATTTGCCATTGAGACCGCATTTCCTTCAGCTTTTAGCACTGTATAATTGACGGAGTATGTACCATCCTTTAATGCGGCAGCCTGTGCGTTTGAAAAAGGCAGCATAAGTGCCAGTAAAAAAACCGCCATGAAGACTGACAGCTTCATTCTTTTTTTCATCAAGCGAATTTCCTCCCTTTCTATTGAACAGATGGCGCATCAAACTTGAGGCGAATGTCGTAATTGCCTGTATATCCGATGGCTGGTACAGTCACACTCACTTTTGCTGGTACAACCTCAGTCAGGCTGTTCACATTGAATTCTACTGTTCTCTTATTCGCAGCTGTATTTGTACTGATCACCTTCGCATCTTTGTAGACACCTTGATCGAGCGTTTTAAAGCTTGTGATCCAAGAGCTGTTCGTTAACGTGACTTGTGCTTTGATTTTTCCATCCTTTACGACAAGCTTGGCTGGTTTTTCAAAATACGTATTCGCTGTTGAAGTCGAATCGCTATCTGCCTTCCATACCACATATTGCGCTGAATATTGACCATCTGCTAAGCCAGCTGCTGAGGCCGAGCTAACAGGTGCTAGAGCAAATAATAGAACAAAACTAAGGAATAATAATACGGGTGATGTTGAACGAATGACTTTCATGTGAACCCTCCTAAATGATATTGATAATTATTCTCAATAGATAATAAAAAAAATAACCTTCACAAGTGCTGGAACACACTTATAGATGATTATGATAATCATTATCAATTGAGTTAAAAAAATAAATCTTTGCTTCCTAAAAGTCAAAGATGTCTGCTTCTAAATGATGGATTGATACGAGTTTTAGGCAATCTGTCCCATTTATAATACCATGGCATAACCTCCATTCCATTACAGGGAAAAGAACCCTCTTCTCCTTGATATTATATAATGCATGAAATGATTGTCAACATCATTTTTCATACTATTGTCTTAGTTTTCTGGAAAATCACACAAAAAAATTTCGATCAGACACACTGATCGAAATGGATTAAGATGAAACATGTTCCTCTATTTTGCTGTGTTTACGATCTAAAGACCAAGCATACATTTCACGAATAATCGGTTCAATTTTCTTCCCTTGAACTGTTAATTCGTATTCAATCCGTACTGGAATATCGGGGTATACTTTTTTCTCAACAAGTCCCTCAGCTTCTAAATCCTTCAGCCTTTCTGATAGTAATCTTCCGCTGATGTTCATTTCATTTTCAAGCTGACAAAAACGCTTAGGCCCTGTCAGAAGCTGATTGATGATGAGAATGACCCACTTCTTGCCTAGAATCTCCATGGCATCTGTAATTGGACAGCCATCTACTTGAGCCATATCTTACTCCCTCCTGCTTTTTTCTCTTTTTTTTATTATAACACAATTAATTACTTGAAATAAGTCACTAACTATTATATAGTTTAGTTACTAAAAGTAACAAGGTGTTCATTTTTTATAGATTTTCAAAAACATTTGAACATGCCGATGCATATATCATGAAGGAGATGACCGAGCTTGAAGACAATTGAGCAGCTAAGGCTGGGTGTAACAGAATTACATGTGTCCAGCTTTGATCGTTCTTTACCTTTTTATACAGACATTTTAGGATTTTCTATATTAGAAAAGACAGATTCCACGGTGACACTTGGCAGCAATGCAAAGGAACCGATTCTTTTGTTAAAAGAAGATGCACAACTGAAAGAAAAGCCTGATCATGAGCCAGGACTTTATCATTTTGCTGTTTTATTACCTACCAGAAAAAACCTGGGCACATGGCTGGCACATGTAATCAAAAAAGGCTATCCTTTAATTGGAGCAAGCGATCACTTTTTCAGTGAAGCCATTTATTTAAGTGATCCTGACGGCATTGGCGTAGAAATTTATGCTGACCGTCCTCAGGACATTTGGGTCGGTGAGCATGGAGAACTGAAAGGTGGCGGAAATGCACCGCTTGATGGAGATGGCCTCCTGCAAGAAGCTGCTGATACCACATGGGAAGGACTCCCTGCCGGTACAGTGATGGGACACTTGCATTTCCATCTCAACCCAGAAGAAGCAGATTCCTTTTATGTCAATACGCTTGGTTTTCATATCCGAATGGCTCCACCAGCAAGCGTATTTATCGCCGCTGGTGTGTACCACCACCACCTTGCCTTTAATGCATGGGGACGCGGACGAAAAGGAGCCATTGATCCACGTTTTTCAGGAATTAGAAGCTATACACTGGTTTTCCCAGAAGAAGCAGACAGACAATCCGTCGTCGAACGTCTGACAAAAGCAGGCACTCAAGTCAACACGACAGGAAAAAGCAGCGAATTTGTTGATCCATTTGGCGTTCTCGTTCGTTTACAGATTGAAGAAACAGACTAAAAAGAAGGTGCAGAATATGGACAAACACACAGAGCTTAAAACAGCCATATTAAAAGATAAAATCAAACGAGTACAGCAAGAAGACGGGTATATCTATATCACTGGACCCATTAAACTGCCAGTGAATTTAGACGGCAGAACCGTGATGTTTAACTGGTATTCATGGTTAAAAGACGATGGAAAAGAGCCACTGTCAGATGAAGCTTTAATTGAAAGCCTTTCGTCCCGCCAGCTGGCTGATCATCAGCAGTCAAGCGTTCTTGTGTATGGGGATTTCGAGCACGCTGACGAAGCTCTTATCCGTATGCATTCCATTTGCCACACTGGCGATATTTTCGGAAGCAAGCGCTGCGACTGTGGATTCCAATTGAAGCAGTCTATGCGAATGATTGAGGACAATGGCGCAGGAGCCCTGTTTTACTTAGCCAATCATGAAGGCCGCGGCATTGGTCTTTTCAGTAAAGCCATGGCTTATATTCTTCAAGAAAACGGCTATGATACAGTAGAAGCGAATGAAGCACTTGGTTTTGAAGATGACACACGTCAATACGAAGAAGCCATTGCCGTTCTTCAAACACTTCGTACAAAGCCGGTCAGACTCATTACCAATAACCCGAAAAAGACAGATGCGATCAGCCATGCAGGTTTATCTCTTTCTGGACGCATTCCGCTTTGGGGAGATGTCTCTGAATTTAACGAGAAATACTTGCAGACAAAAATCAACCGCTCAGGTCACATGAAGGCGGAGCAAGAGGTGCGTACGATTGCCACATCATGAGCGATATATGAAGCTAGCCCTTGATAATGCACGGGCAATGAAAGGTCAGACATCTCCGAATCCGCTCGTCGGGGCTGTGATTGTGCGAGAGAATGAGATTGTTGGAGTCGGCGCTCATATGAAAGCCGGTGAACCGCATGCTGAAATTCATGCACTCAACATGGCTGGAGACAAGGCAAAAGGAGCAACGATTTATGTGACCCTTGAGCCTTGTTCCCACCATGGGCGCACAGGCCCTTGTGCCGAAGCACTTGTGAAAGCCGGCGTCGAAACCGTTGTCGTCGCGGCTCTTGATCCGAATCCACTTGTCGCTGGTCGCGGGATTGCCATTTTACAAGACGCGGGCATCCAAGTTATCACGGGCGTACTTGAACAGGAATCCATTTTGATGAATGAAGTATTTAATCACTTTATTACGAAAAAAACACCTTTCGTGACGCTCAAAGCGGGCATTACCTTAGATGGGAAAATCGCCTCTGCCACGTCTGACAGCAAGTGGATTACATCTGAGACATCCCGTTATGATGCTCACCATATCCGCAGTATCAATGATGCGATTTTGGTCGGTGCTCAAACTGTCATTCACGATGATCCTTCATTAACTGCGCGGATTCCAAATGGAAACAATCCGATTCGAATTGTTTTAGACTCTAAGCTGTCTACACCACTGACAGCAAAGATCGTCACAGATCAGATGGCACCTACATGGATTTTTACAACAAAGCAAGCCGATGAGGAAAAACGAGCGGCTTTAGAAGAAGCTGGCGTCCGTGTCTTTATGACTGACAGCGACACGCGGGTTCCCCTGCAGGAAGTGCTTCAAGTGCTGGGAGAAAAAAATATCTCCTCCCTCATGATTGAAGGCGGCGGCCAGATTAACGCCTCTTTCTTAGAACAGCAGCTTGTAGATAAATTGGTCATCTATATGGCGCCTAAACTCATTGGCGGACGACTTTCCCCTTCCTTTTTCGGAGGCGAAGGCATACGCCTCATGAGTGATGCCATTGAACTGGATCAACTCGCCGTGGAACCACTCGGGAAAGATATCAAAATGACGGGCTATCCCGTTTATCAATAACAAATAGGCTGTCGAGATTTCCTCGACAGCCTTATTTTTGTCTTCTAGTCTCTTCTCTCTAAAAACTCAATTCGATTCCCAAATGGATCTTCTACATAAAACCGATTGGCTCCCTCCAATGGCTCATCTTCTTTTATACTAATCTGATGCTTCAATAATACCTCTTTTAATTCTGATAGGCTCTTTACAAGAAAAGCTGGATGAGCTTTCTTTGCAGCTTGAAAATGTTCTTGAATGCCAATGTGAAGCTGATGATGACCGCATTGGAACCAGACACCTCCTCGTTTAGCTAAATTACTAGGCTTAGGTATTTCTTTCATCCCTAAAATTTCACCAAAAAACAAGCGAGCTTTCTCTTCACTGCCTTTTGGGGCAGCTAGTTGAACATGGTCGATTCCAACAAAGTTTGACATATTTCCCTCTCCCTTTCTGTTCTCAATTGGTTTTTCAATGTAGTGTTTCTTCAGTTTTTTGTGATGCTCAACAAATTTGATTGTTTCTTCATTGGTGGGCTTGATACTTGAAGATTTTCTTTGAGGTGTTTCATAAGATGTAGTGTTTGAATGCAGTATTTTTTTCAAAAACAGAACTCCCATGGTCATGAAAGTTCTGTCCATCTAAGTGTCTCTTGTCATGACATTTGAGACCAAGATATATCATGATTCATTTTGATGAAACTTGTCGTAAAATGTTTCATGTGAAACATTGATCGTTACTTCGCTTCAACCAGCCTGCCAAAGCTTTCTGGTGAAAGTCCCGGTGAAATGCGGATGCGGTGCAAGGACATCATGCCTTGTTCCTTCTTCGCATGTCCTGGTTCAGTGGTAACAGCCATTTGGTATCCGGCTTCCTTCGCCAGCTTCAACGTCTCTTCATTATAGCGCCCGACAGGATAGCTGACCATTCTCGTACGCTGAGAAAATCGCTGATCAAAGAATGTCTTTGATCCTTTTAACTCCTCTTCCTGCTGCTGCTTTGATAATTGATTGAGCTCTAAATGATGAATCGTATGACTCTCAATCGAGATCCCATGTGCGATCATCTCATCCATTTGCTCATCCGTTAAGTGATTCGGACGGCCAATGGATTGCTCAATCATGAAAATCGTTGCTTTCATTCCATGCTGTTTTAAAATCGGAAATGCCTTTGTATAGTTATCCGTATATCCATCATCAAATGTAATGAGGACACTCTTCTTACTTGGCATCGAATTTGTTGTGAAAACGCGGTACGCCTCTTCTGGCGACAGTGTGACATAGTCGTTGTCCTTCAGCCATTTCATATGAGATGCAAATTCGCTCTTTGGCACACGTAACGAGTTGCCGCTTGAAATACTGTGATACATCAAAATTGGAAGCTCGACCGGCTCCTTTTGCTTCATCCAGTTTTGTGTCTTTATCACTGTCGTTTCTTTTTTCTGATGCATATCTTTTGTTTGTAATGGACCCTTTTCATCTTTGACGACTTGCTGGCTTCCTTCCGCCTGCTCCTTCATTCCCATACAGCCAGAAATGAGCAGCAGCATAAGACCAACCGTCATCAGCATACATGTTTTCTTCATTCACCAATCCTGCTTTCTCTTTATCTACCGAATGATTATAACAGAAATTGGTTATTCATTGATATCTATTTTGACAGGGTATTCATTTTTTTACACATTTCGATCATCTCGATGGCGAGCAGATGAATGGTCTCTGTTGTGAGCATTTGATCTTCTGCGTGTATCAGCAGTAAAGAAAACGGAAGCTGTTCACCTGCCGCTTCTTTTTGAATCAGCGACAAGTGCAGGTTGTGGATGCTTCGAAACGCTTCCTCCCCTTTTTCGATCAACTGCTGCGCTTTTTCAAAATCATCAGCTCTTGCTAGACGAATCGCTTCTACATAATGACTTCTTGCCTCGCCAGCATGGGCAATGATTTGAAAGGCTGCTCCCTGCATTTCCTCTAATACCGTCATCTGCTTCTCCTCCAATTACTCAAGATTCATTTGCTAGTTTCAGTGCATGATCTAGGATTTTTTCTCCGTTTGCTGTTCCGTATAACCTCACATTGACGACATCGACAGGGATTTGATAAGGTGCCGCTGTTTTTTCTGCTGCTTTTTTCATAAAACTTACTTGCGGTCCAAGTAAAATCGCCTTTACATCCTCTCCATGCTCTTCTAGTTCATCCGCAATGGCTCCTTCAGGTATAGCATAAATATAGTAATCCAGCCCTTTAGCTTCTGCGGCGGCCTTCATTTTCGACACCACAATGGACGTCGACATTCCTGCTGCACAAGCGAGAATGATTCGTTTCATATCCCATCACTCCTATTGATAAATGACTTCTGTTTCAACTGTCAGTCCCCTAGTTTTGATTAATGTCTGGTACCAATACGCAGATGCTTTCAGCTGTCGATTTCGTTCATTTTCCAGCTGGATTTCGACTAAGCCGTAGCGATTTTTAAAGGCATTCATCGGTGAGACATTGTCTGTAAATGCCCAAAGCATATAGCCCGTGCAATTTGATCCTTCTGCTTTCGCTTGAAGTGCCCGCTTCAAATGCTGGCTGATAAATGAAATGCGATACTGGTCATCAATGATACCGTCTTCTTTTTTAAACCGTTCTTCCTTTTCTACACCCATGCCATTTTCGGCCACAAACCACTCAATATTTCCGTATTCTTCTTTTATCCTCATCCCCATATCGTAGACAATCTTCGGGTAGATTTCCCAGCCTCTGAAAGGATTCATTTTTCTCCCTGGAAGCTCAAACATATCGTAATAATAGGATGGATGAAAAGGCGTCCCTTCGTTCCAAGCCTTACTCGGCGCCTTGACACGATGCGGATAGTACAAGTTAAGTCCGACGACATCTACCGTATGATTCTTGATGATTTGAAGCTCTTCCTCTGTGGAATCGAAAAGAATATCATGCTTTTTCAACACATCGATCAGTTCCTCTGGATACTCCCCTTTGATGGAAGGATCTAAGAACACTCGATTAAAAAACAAATCATACATACGTGCCGCTTCTTGGTCATGCGGAGCAGACGATCTTGCATACGTCACTTCTGGATTGAGAATCACCCCAATTTTGGCTCCTGTCGATTCCTTCAAACCCATCTCCTGAAACAGCTTCACCACTTTTGCTGTTGCCAGTGCTTTATGATAGTTCCACTGCATCCATTTCTTCGTATTTTGCTCATACGGATATCGGATAGCATCTAGATAAACGCGTGTCTGGACAACAATCGGTTCATTAAAACTAAACCAATGCTTGACCCGGTCTCCGTAGCGCTCAAACACTTTTTCTGCATAGAGAACAAACAGATCAACGACATGCTTTGATGACCATCCGCCGTACTTCTCAAGCAAAACGGCAGGAAGCTCATAATGCTCTAAGCAAAACATCGGTTCTACACCTGCTGCGATTAATTCATTGATCAGATCATCAATGTAACGAGCGTAGGCCTCATCCACTATCCCATTCTCGTAATCTATGAGAAATCTCGACCAATTGATCGATGTCCTGTAATGTGTCAGCCCAATCTCTTTCATTAAGGCTACATCCTCAGGATAGCGCTCGTAAAAATTCGTTGCACCAGCCGGCCCATAGCCTTCGTGCCATACGTGATACCCTTCCTTATACCATAAATCGATGTACGAGTCCTGATGCGCCCGCTTTCCCTTCCAGCCCTCCGTCTGCCATGCAGAAGCCGCAGCACCTAGGATAAAATCTCTTGGAATCTCAATGCTGTTCATGTTGCCGCCTCCCTTTTCTTTGTCTGAATGTTTATTCTGAATCTGGTGCTGCTTCTGGCTTGCGGTTAGACAAGAGAACAAACGGTAAATAGATGAAAACAGCAACCACAATGCAGATAAGCTGTGTGATGACGGCTCCCATGCTGCCAGCGGTTGACAGCCATGCATTCACAAGCGGCGGTGTCGTCCACGGCACCATCACGACCGCTTTTCCAGCGAATCCTGTAGCCGTCGCAATATAACCAATCGTACCTGTCACAAGCGGTGTGACGATAAATGGGATCGCCATCACAGGGTTTAGCATGACGGGTAATCCAAAAATAACGGGTTCATTGATGTTGAACAGTCCGGGTCCTGATGAGAGCTTGGCAATGCTTCGCATCTCTTCCCTTCTCCCAGCAATAAAAATCGCAATCAAAAGACCAATGGTCACACCTGAACCGCCGATGCTCATATACACATCCCAAAACGGCATCGTGATAATATTCGGGATCTCTTTTCCCTCTTGAAATGCAGTCATATTCACTGCAATTGATCCTAATAAGAGCGGCTCCCGGATCGGCTTAATCATCTGGTTACCATGGATGCCGATCACCCAGAAAAATTGTGCCACAAACATCAACGTTAAAATCCCTGGCAGCCCCTGCACAACACTTTCTAGCGGACGCTGCACAACGTTATACACTGCTTCATGCAAATAAATGCCTGTCACACGATGAAATGCAAACCCGAATGAACTAATGATCGTAATTGTAATGATAGAAGGAAAAAGTGATGAAAAAGACGTTGCCACATTCGACGGAACCGAATCTGGCATCTTGATTTGCAGCCATTTCACCTCAGTCAGCTTACAAAAGATTTCCACAGATACGATCGCAATGATCATCCCTAAAAATAAGCTTTTTGGATCGGAAAATTGTCTTGCCAACACGTCTACAACCTCACGCATCGATCCATCAACTTCAAGAAGAAGTGTCGTTGGAATAACGGATATAAATGAAATCAACGCCATCAATCCTGGGAACAGCGACTTGTGCCCGTTGATTTTCCCAAGCTCAATCCCAATGAGAAACACAGCCCCAATGGTTAAAAAGTTCAGCGTGGCATAATTGATTGCCTTCATAATAGGCTGAAGCTCTGCTAAAAACCTGAATATCTCAAAATGAGCAAGCCCTGTTTCCGGCTCATGATCATATTCGCCACCAGTACAGCAAAAGCTCCTGTAATGATGATCGGCATCAGTGTGACAAATGCCTGTTTAATCGCCATAATATATTTCTGATTGGTGATGCGATAAGCCACATGCCCCATGACATCTGCCGCTTTCTCCTTGAAGCTCATGATCCGTCTCCCCCTTTGCACAAACTCGTGATCATCCTCCTTTTTGATGTTATTTTAAAAGCGCTTTCATTAACATCTAATCTTTTTCCTCACAGATGCGGAAATGGGTGTCGCGTTTTTTCATTTGGCTGCTCCAATACTTGAAGTGCTGCTGTCAGTTCTTCAAATGAAGAGGCTTTGATGAGCTGTTCCACCACTTCCTTCCGTTCTGTCAGCCGCACAAGAAATTGATAAAGCGACTGTAATTCTTTTTGATACGTCTTCTGGATGCTTAATAAGCAAACGACTTGTACTCGATCTTCTCCCCACAACACCGGCTTTTTTAACGTACAGATTGCACAAAACGTATCGTCTGTTGCCGGCTTAATTGGATGAGGAATCGCAACCAAATGACCGAAAGAGGTGGGTGACACTTGCTCTCTTTCTAGCAATAATTGTTCAAACTCGTCTGGGATTCGATGCTGCTCCTTTAACACGTTCACGAAAAATTGAAGAACCTCTTCCCTTGATTGAAGGTCTTGCTGAAAAAATGTCAGCGCCGGACTCACATACCGTAAAACCCCTGTATCCTGTGAATTTTGAACAAATCGTTTTAGCCGGACAATATCATCGTCACTTAGAATCGTATGTACATCAATTACTGGTACCGGCAATGTATTCTGTAGCGGAATGGTACTAATAATAAAATCAATGCTTCTCAAATCATATGAAGGAAGTTCCCCGGCACTTGCAGTTCCAGCGATCTCCAGTCTTCCGCTAAAAGCCGCCGTGAGCTTATGAAGAAGAAGCTGACTGCTGGCGACACCCGTCGCACACACAATAAGACATGTCTTTCTCACATGCTGTGATTTTGTCCGCTCGATTGCAGCTCCAATATGAAGTGCCAAATATCCGATTTCATCCTCAGGAATCTCAACACCCTCTTTTTCCTTCAGCACCTGCCCATATAAACACCCGCCTCAAACGCAATGGGATAGTGCCTTTTAATGTCTGGTAAATAGGGATTTCGAATATTCATATCGTATCTAAAACGATGAATGGCGGAACGCAAATGAAGACTTAAACCAACGATCAGCTCCTTATCAAACTGAATATCAAGTGACATATGCTCCTCCACATAAGCAAGCAATTGGTGAGTGAAACGAAAATGATCTTCTTCCAGCAGATGAAATAGCGTATGGCCAGCCTCTCCATATGCCATCATCTTTGCCCCCATTAAGTGAATTGCGATGTACGCCATTTCAGATAACGGAAAATCAATCGCTAATACACGGCGAATATCTTCTGTCATTTGTTGAGCTATCTGGAAAACTGGCTGCACTTGAATTTCTCTCAATTCCGCTTCTGGCATCTGAACCAGCTTTTTTTCTTCTATTCGTTTGCATGCGATGGCAATATGGGTCACTAAATTACTTAAACCGATTTCCGATAAATGAAGCCCGGTGGCTTTTGTACGTGAACGCACGATGTCCTGAATCAGTTGATACGTTTCTTCAGGTAACAGTGTAGAGTGCGCTTGATCCTGCTGAAATACATGCTCTGCCATACAATATCTTAATTTCATTTCATCGCCTGTCAGACGCAGTCCATATTTAGGGCGGTGCGATATAGAAAGTCCATGCAATGAAAACAAATGCCTGACAGCTTTTAAATCATTTTTCACTGTGGATTCACTCACAAATAATTCCTCTGCCAATCCCTCTAATTTGATATAGTCTTCTGACAGAAGCAGTCTTTTCAATAGATAAGCCACGCGGTCCTCAGGCTGATTGGGAATGGACTGTTCCTTTTTGTCATTTCTTTCTCTCAGTGAGGTTTTCAAAAATGTACGAAATGCTCCATAATCTTCAACACTCAATGTATACCCTGCCCCGCGTTTAATATGCAGTGCGGCACCATGTTCTTCTAAGATTCTTTTAAGCGCTTTCATATCTGTGCGGATGGTTCGTGATGTGACTCCGATCACACGGGCAATTTCTTCACTTGTCAGTTCCTGCTCCGCTTGCATCAATCTTTTCAGAAGCTCCTCCTGACGTAGAGATAGCATGGGCTCTCCTCCCTTGGCATTTACTTTTGCCTATCATCATAAACGAAAATAGAACTCTTTGCCCAGTTTTTCTTTCAAATCGGGAACCTAGATATGGCTCATTCGTATGAATATGAAACTAGAGGAGGGATGCTTTTATGTTTGTTGTCATTATCATATTAGCTTTTTTAGGAGCCATCATTGCCAGCTTGTTCACACCAAAGGATAAACGTGCATCTGCTAAGCGTTCTGCACATCATAATTCAACGACAAGTACATATACTGATTCGTATACCCATCACGCTTCTGACGCCTCCTGCGGGAGTGATTCAGGTGATAGCGGCGGTGGTGGATGTGACTAAACAAAAAAACAGCCGCCCTTTTATGAGACGGCTGTTTCGTTTATGGTTTTAAAGAGCTTTCCAGCCCCGTTCAATCAAATGTTTAACGTCCTTTGCAAAATCCTCGCCCTTTTCCATCACGTCCTGAGCTCTTCCTGCAAAATTACTGGCAACGGCCAGCTCCATTTTTTTCAATTCAAAGTGTAAGATTTTTTGGTCAATCTCTGTTATATATTTTTCATATTCATCGTTGACGATGTCGTGCATCACGCTGTAAGCGTCTTTTCGGTGGCGATGAAAGTCGGTTCCTCTCTCGCCTTTCCATGACGAATCTAGAGCAGGCTTCTTAATTTCTTTGATATCTGACTGGGCAAGATCTTGTTCTGTTCGAATATTGCTTTTGGCTGTCTTTAACCGAGAGATCATTTCGTCAAATTCTGCACGTTTGTTCTCAATTCCCATATGCAGATGGTGCAGCATCTCGGATAAACTCATGTCATCCACCTCTATCTGACCTCATACGAAAGCACGGCGTGAGCACCTTTGGAAACCATCGACTCACTTGATTTTTCCAATCCTGACATTTCTATCGTTCTGCTTTCATTAAGTATAGTATAAGGTGAAAAGCCTCAGGCTTAAATAGGGAAAAGGTGTCCTTTTAGCGACGCGTTTGGAAGAAAAACGGAATAATACAAGGTCTTACACCCTGGATTTTATATAAGTCTTTGTAACTATAATTACTTCATGTAAATGATATCCATAAATAAAAGCGATTGTGCTGATTATTTTGCAGCAATCGCTTCGTCTTGTTCTTTTAATGTTTTCACGTTAGAACGTGTATCCTGAACGTTTTTGATTAGGGCTTCTTTAAAGCTTGAAACCATTTCGCTTACCTCTGCTTCACGTGCCGTCCACTTGGTTACAAATTCAAGGCTGTTTTCACCCGCTTTATCTGCTGCCTTTTTCATCGCTAAAGCTTCGACTGCTTGGGAGACTTCATCTAGTTTATCCATGACTGTTTGGTAGTTTAACTTAATTTGTCCCATTGTGATATCCTCCAGATTTGTTCAGCATGAAGCTTGCTTACAAGCTGCTCCATGCTTTTGAGATCAAGCGTTTTGCGTCCTCTACTGCGTCTTCTCCTTTTTCAGCAAGGCGTGCGGCGTCTCCAGCTAAGGAACTGGCAAAGGATAACGCAGCTTGTTCTGCTTCTAATGTACTGATTTTGAATTCGATACGGCTCACATAGCGTGGGTATTTATCATTCACGATCGTTTGCAGCGCATCATGTGCTTCATTTCGGTCTGTTTTGAAATCCTGGCTTCGCTCACCTTTCCAAGAGGTCCCAAGCTTTGGCTGCTTGATTTGCTTTAAATCTGTTTCTGCCGCATCTTGTTCACGTTCAACCTTGCTTTTCGCCTTTTTGAGCCGAGCGATTTTCTCTTCAATTTCTGCTTTTTTATTTGAAATGCCACCGTTAAGGGCAGACAGCATATCCGATAAGCTCATATGGGTTCCTCCTCCTGTCAAAATAAAAACGCTGCTTAGAGTCCCTCTAAACGAGCGTAAGGTGAATAGCACTTTTTCCAATATTGTTATTATAAGGTTCAAAGACTCATGTTTGAATAGGGATTTGTGCCCTTTTTATGGGATAAATATGCTTTCACTCTGCTTCTCACTCCCTCTTTTGACCTCTTTTATAGGAGGTCTAAATTCCTGTTCGTTTGCTATATGTCACATATAGTCTCTCGGTCCTAGGACAAACAAAGCCGCCCCGTGCAGGAGCGGCTTTTGCAAACGGCTTATGAGGCCGATTCTTCTCTTTCTTGTTGATCTTTCACGTACCAAATGAATTTGCCCGTATATCCGTAAATGATCGCAAGACCAATGGCGACAAAGCTCAACCACATAAATGGTAAATAAGAGAATGTCGATACGCCAAGAATTCCTGCCATGTAAATACCGTTATCTGACCATGGAACCATACCAGAAGTAAGCGTACCACCGACCTCAGAGTTTCTGGATAAAACTCGTCTGTCTAACTTTAATTTATCGTAGCTCTTTTCCATAATTTTTGGTGTAAGGATAATTGATACATACATTGCACATCCAAAAATGTTAGCAAAGAATGCAACAAGAATAGTGGAAAGAGTAACATTTCCCGCATTGTGCAGTTTTTTCTCAAAGGTTGAGACAATGACTTTCAATACACCCAGATGTTCTAATACTCCCCCGAAACCAAGCCCAAGGATAATCACTACCAAAGAGCCAAGCATGTTGACCATTCCACCACGATTGAGAAGTTGGTTTAGAAAGTCTACATCTGATTGAATTGAAAATCCATTGTATGCTGCACCAATTGCATCACTAGGATTCGCACCTTGAAAAGCAAAGGCCCAGATCGCCCCAAACAAAGCACCGATTGCAATAACCGGCAGAGCAGGCTTTTTCATGACAAGCAAAACGACAACAATTAGAGCTGGAATGAGCATCCATACATTAATATTGAATGTATCGAGCAGTGCATTCTTTAAGTATTCAACCTTTTCTTGATCAATATTACGTCCTCCATAGATAAAGCCGGTGACCGTAAACATAATAGCTGTAATAACAAAGGCAGGTATGGATAACACCATCATCGCTCTTACATGCGCCAGCACTTCTACCTTTGATAAGGACGAGGCGAGAACTGTACTGTCTGACAGTGGAGAAAGCTTGTCCCCAAAATAAGCACCTGACAAGACGGCACCTGCAACGATTGGAAGAGGAATCCCTAAACCTTCACCAATGGCAATCATGGCAATACCAGCTGTACCAACTGTTCCCCAAGAAGTCCCTGTTGCGACAGACATAATGGCACAAATAATGAGTGTTGCCAGTAAGAAGATATTTGGATGAATAAATTCAAGACCATAATAGATCAGTGTCGGTACGACCCCGCCAGCGATCCAAGTTCCAATTAAAGCACCTACAGCAAGTAAAATCAAAACAGCATCTAATCCATTTGATATCCCTTTTGTAATAGCACCCTGTAAATCCTTATATGAGTGTCCTAAATGAAGACCAAGCCCAATTGCTAAAAACCAAGAAATAAATAAAGCCAGTTGAATATCCAAGTCAAAATAAATAGTAAATGATAAGACAATCGCCAAAAATAAACCTAGTACGGCGATGATCTCCACCATAGATGGCAAGCGAACCGATTTCAATGTTGTTTCCTCCCTTTGTGCGTGCGTTAAGCGTTTTCAAAATATTGTGAAAAAAGTGTGTCAATTCGAAAGAAAGTGAATTGCCTGTTTTTTCTCTTTTTCACAGGCAATTCCACATATTAATAAAATAAAATTTTTGATAATATTATCGCTCTAGGAGCTCTGCACCCGCAATGCCAGGCTTTGTCATCTCAAATGGATTTAAGATAATATCAAGTTCTTCTTCCGTTAAAACATCGTTCTGCAAGCAAAGGTCTCTGATCGATTGACCTGTTAAAATGGCTTCTCTTGCAATTCTAGCGGCTGCTTCATAGCCTAAGTGAGGGTTCACGGCAGTGATTACGCCTGCACTTTTTTCTACATATTCTTTCAAACGTATTTCATTTGCTTCAATGTCCACTAAGCAATGATCTGTGAATGAGCGGAATCCGTTATTCATTATACTAATAGACTGAAGCAAGTTAAAGACCAGAACTGGCTCCATCACATTTAACTCAAGCTGGCCTGCTTCAGAGGCAAGACAGATCGTGTGGTCATTCCCAATGACCTGGAATGCGATTTGGTTAATGAGCTCTGCCATGACTGGATTGACTTTCCCAGGCATAATTGATGATCCAGGCTGACGGGCTGGCAATGCAATTTCAGCAAGACCTGCACGCGGACCAGATGCCATTAAGCGAAGGTCATTGGCAATCTTAGACATGTTCATCATACATACTTTTAAAGCGGCGGATACTTCTGTGTAAGCATCTGTATTTTGCGTTGCATCCACGAGATGCTCTGCCCCTACAAGAGGAAGACCCGAAATATCAGCGAGCTTTTTCACCACGATCTCTATATAACGAGGATCTGCGTTTAAGCCCGTCCCAACAGCTGTCGCACCCATATTGACTTCATATAAATGCTGCTTCGATTGGTTAATCCGCTTAATATCACGGCTCAGCACGCGGCTGTAAGCTTCAAATTCCTGTCCCAAACGGATTGGAACAGCATCCTGCAAGTGCGTACGGCCCATTTTGATCACATGATCGAATTCTTTTGCTTTCTTTTTGAAGACGTCCTGCATGGCTTGCATCGTTTCAAGCAGAATATCTAACTGCTTGAGCACAGCAATATGAATCGCCGTTGGGAATGAATCATTCGTTGATTGCGACATATTCACATGTGTGTTTGGGCTTAAATGGATGTATTCACCCTTTTGATGTCCCATGATTTCTAGCGCTCTGTTTCCAATCACTTCATTGGCATTCATATTCATGGACGTTCCTGCGCCGCCTTGAATTGGATCGACAATAAAGTACTCGTGCAGTTTGCCTTCAATGACTTCGTCAGACGCTTGAACGATGGCATTTCCAATTCCTTCATATAAACGTCCGACTTCCATATTGGCTTGAGCTGCTGCTTTTTTCACGATGGCAAAGGCTCTGATTAGTTCCTCGTGCATCCGATATCCTGTAATCGGGAAATTCTCTTTCGCACGAAGGGTTTGAACCCCATAATACACGTCTGCTGGAATTTCTTTTTCACCAAGAAAATCCTTCTCATAGCGATAAGTTGCTTGAACCATCTCTTATGACCTGCTTTCTATAGAATAGTTAAATCACTAAATCTTCTGCGATTGGCGTTTCCATAATCTTTTTGACTTCTCTTGGATCTGTTGTTTTGCCTAGTGCCCACATCAGTTTCGGCACGATAGCTTCTGTATTCATATTTCTTGAACGTGCCACCAATTCTTGATTGATCTTGCGTCCTACCTCATACACACTCATGTCTTCGCCTTCTTCAAGACACTGAGTGGTGATGACAACAGAAATGCCTTCTTCCAGCAATTCGTTGATCTTTTCTAAAAGGTTTCTTCCTTCGAAAGGAATTCCGCCGCTGCCGTAGCTTTCAATGACAACGCCTTTGTACATGCTTTTGACTGCATCTAAAAACTCAGGCTTCAGGCCTGGGTGCAATTTTAACAGACACACATCTGTGTTCAAGGATGCATCTAATTTAAGCGGTTTCATTGGTGTTCTTTTTACTTTGCTATTGTATTCAATTTGATGGTTTTCAATTGATGCAATATATGGGTAGTTAATGCTTTCAAATGCATCATAGCTTTTCGTTCTTAGTTTGATCGCACGTGTTCCTTGGATGACTCTGCCATCAAACACGACATATACGCCGCCAACACCGTCACATGCAAAACGAATCGCATCTGTGATGTTTTTCTTCGCATCTGTTTTCTTAAAAGTAATCGGAATTTGTGAACCTGTAATCACGATCGGCTTATCAGGATTTTGCAGCATATAAGACAGCGCTGCTGATGTATAGGCCATTGTATCGGTTCCGTGAGTCACAACAAACCCATCATACTGATCATAATTCTCATAAATGGCTGTTGCGATATCAACCCAGTATTCAGGCTGCATATTTGTACTATCTATACTCATTAGGGACTTTGTGTCCATTGTATATTCTGCATTAATTTCGTTTAAATAGCTCAAAAGATCCTCAGCTTTAACACCTGGAGCTAATCCATTTTCACTCTCTACAGATGCTATCGTCCCACCAGTCGTTAAAAGCAATAATTTCTTCAACAGGTCCACCTCTTTCGTAAAATTACTTCGTTTGTCACACATATTATAAGCTAGCTTGTGCTATTCTATAATATACGCTTTACGCGTACCTTCATTGCCATTATAGTCACATAACGCGAATTAATCAAGAAATTGTTACGCATAACGCGTACATTCTATGCCAAAATATGATATACTGTTGTTGTAAATAAAGGAGCGTTCATGTATGATACTCGATCGTTTAACCACTCTTAGAAAAAAGAAAAAATGGTCTCTCCAGCATACGGCAGATCGCCTAGGTATCGCCAAAAGCACCTATGCCGGTTACGAATCTGGGTACCGACGACCTTCGCTTGAAGCAGTGAAGCTGCTGGCTGATTTGTATGATACGTCCATTGATTTTTTACTTGGTAGAACGGACGAGCCAGAGATACAACGCAAAATCTCTGATATCAAAATTGAACTGACGGAAGCAAAAGAAGGAACCATTCATGTAGACGGCGTTCCCCTAAATGATGAAGAAATCAAACAGCTTGTTGCCTTTATTCGGGCGAAAAACACTCTAAAAGTATAAACACAGAAAAGAGAGGCACCTATCAAACAGGTGCCTCTCTTTCCAATCTCAATATGGAGAAGACAGCTGGCTTAATTCCTCTAGCCGCCGCTTCGCTTCTTCTTTATTAAAAGAACTATAATAGCGATAATTCTCCTCATCTAGGATGCGGTAGTGCTGACTAAGTACATTTTGCTGAAGGCGAAACGTGCCTTTTTTGACAGCCGTCCTCCACCAAACCTTTCCGCCAATCGTACGCTCAACTGATAGATGTAATTCATCATGTGCCACAACTTCCAAAATCTCAAGCGGGTCATCCCCTAGTGTCCCTTTCAGAATGTCACTATCTCTGAATAATGCACATACGGCCGCGGATTGCGTCCAATTGAGACGCAGCCTGTTTTTTTCAACCTGCTGTAAATGCCGTTTCGATAGACCAAGTACCTCCGCCATGCGATCCTGCGTATAATCCTTTTCTTTTCGAATCCGTGCCATTTGTTCTGTGACGAGGTCAATTACCATCTCTTTATCCATATCTCATCACCTCTTTCGAGTGTTCAGTCTTTACTGACATCATACACGATTTTTTCGAAAAAGTGGCGCCTCATCCTATACAATTCTGACAAAACAGCTTAGTCGGTCTTCTCTTCTCCCTGGCCATGCTGCTGTCTCCAATTTTCTTGGGCTGCCTGATGTAAATATGGATAGATCTCCTGTTTGACGGTCTGCTCAAATACTTCTTCATCTAAAATGCTGTACGCCGGAATTCTGATCAATTTCCCATCGACTTTCCGAATGAGCACATCCATAAAAAGAAATCCTCTTATACTGTAACGATGCCTGCGCATGTCGATTGATTGAATATCTTGAAAAGGAATTGTTCGCTCCCGGTGCAGCACAGCGCCATTCTCTCCGCGCTGAATGCGAAAAATCACATTTCCCCTCTTCGTAAAAGCAGGCAAAATCATCAAAAAGGAGATCCAGCCATAGACAATACCTAATAGTCCGCCTAAAAATAAAAACAATGTATAGTTCGATTCAAATGTAAGAGCTTCTGAAAATAACCAAATACCGATGATACCGAAGCCGCCCGTTGCTAAGAATGCCCATACTCTTAAAAAAGGTCTGCTCCTTACTTCTATTACTTCACTTGGATTCAAGCGTCATTCTCCTTTTCTCCATTAGAATATAGAACGGAACCCGTCTCGATGAGCCGTCTCAATGCGAAATTGATTTTCTTTTACTCCTGATACAAGCCACGATTGGTTCTCACCTGGAATGACAAATATCATCGACTCCACATCAGGCGTATTATTTTTGTCATAGACGACCTTCATGAGGGAATCCATCTTTCCTTTTCTCGTCTTTACATCAGAAACAAATGCCTTCACGAGCTCTTGATTCTCTGCTTGATTCAGAAAGGATGGCCACTCATTTTTTGCTTCGCTTGCTTGCTCTAACAGCATTTCAAATTCGTCTGCCTGGAGGCTGATGACAGGTTCAGGGTGTTCATTCATCTGTATATTGAAAAAGGCTGTCACTTGCTCTTCTGCCTGCTGATCGCCGCTCAGTTTACGAATCTGATGCACTTGTTGATCATAAAGCGTATGATGCGCATATACACCCGCCTGAGTTGTGTGAAAGGAGGTGCTGATTTCTTCATCTAAATCTCCAAATCTAGACGCCTTGACCGTGTAAGAGGCATCATTCATCGCCTGGATGAAATGACGGTATTCGGCTTTATAACGGTATTGTCTGTTTCGAAATTCCAGTACACCTTTTGCGAGCAAAGAACGGCACGCAATTTCAAATAAAAACCCAAGGCGTTCATCCTCAACATCAGGATAATACGCTTCCTTTAAGGACATGCCTTGTTCAAAATAGCCTTCACTGTAAAAACTAAAGATGAGTTCCTCAATACTTAGACTTAGCTGATCCAACTTGATCTCTCCTTATCCAAAAGAAAATGCACCCTTAAAGAAATCGCCTGCACCCTTTATGAGCGAATCTGCGGTTTCTTTTGTTTTCTCTATCCCTTTATGTATCACCTGATTTGCCTGATCAATGGTATCATTGACAGCTTTCACACCTTGACCCGCCAGTTCGAATGCTTTTTTCCCTTTATCCACGACCGCATGAATCGGGTCCTTTAATTTCACTGCCATCTGTTCAGCAAAACCGGATGTCAGCTTGGCGACTTTTTCTCCAATAAATCCCCCTACTGCTGAACCAATGGCTCCGCCAACAACGGTACCAATCGGGCCTGCAAAGCTTCCAAGAGCGCCGCCGACAACGGCACCTGCGACAGAACCTCCAGCGATAAAGACCGTATTGTTCACTGCATTTCCAACAGCCTTTGCATTTTCACGCTTAAGAACTTCTGGCTGATCACCGAATTCTGCATAGTTCTCGGCAATTTTCAATCCACAGCCCACTGTTTCTGTTGCACCAGTGACAACTGTTGCAATGATGGCATTCCCTTTCGCAAACCTTGCACCATTTTTCAGAACAGACTTGATCGCAGCTGTGTCCTTCCAATTAATACTTCCTTTTGTAAAATCACGGACACTGTTTGTGAACGCAACTGTATCGTCAGGATAAAATTTTGTGAATTTCTTATGGACCAAGTCAGCCATCGGCCAGTTCGATCGTTTTAATAATTCTTTTTTACTCAGCCAAATCCTTGCTAACCGGTCAAATCTCGTTCCTTCTACCCGGCTGGTCAGATCAAGCAGCAGCTTCGAATGCTGCGCTGCATATCGGCCATTTTCTTTAATGAAGGTCGTCATCCCAAGCCCGTAATATTTCGCCTGCATCATCACGATACCTGCTAAGCTCGTGAGTGTACCATATTGATCATAGATGCTGTACAATTTCCGCAATATATCATCTGCTTCGACCATTTTATCTGTTGCATGACGAATGGCAATATCATCGCTGCTCAATTTGCTGATTAACGCTTGTCCTGCTCCCCATGCATCCCCGACACCAGAAAAACAGCTTCTATACCGAGGATCGCAGCCTAAAATCAGCCCGTCCAGTTCACTATGTAAATCGCGGTGCTTCGTTTCAATGGCTGACAGCTCGCCTACAAAATCATTCGCCAGCCCTGTCAGCTGATCTGGATCAACCACAATGTCACGTGCCATCACATCATCTCCCTTCTCGGTTTCTTTCTCTCCGTTCTTCTCGTCTCTTTCGCTCAAGCTCTTCCATTCTGGCAATTTCAGCTTTACGCTCCTCAATTTTGACCGCTGCATCCCGCAGTTCCTGACTTGTTTCAAGCAAATCCTTTTCAAATTGATCATAGCGTGCCGTTGTTTCTTCAAAGCTTTGATCAAATTTATCTCTTGCTTCTCCCTGCCAGCCTGATCCTACTGCCTTCAGCCGATTTTCCAGCAGCTGCTTTGACTGCCGAATCTCATCAGCCGCTTCCTGAAACTTTTGAGCGAGTGCCAGCGTTTGACTAGAATCCAACTTTCGCACCCCTTTCTCCCAATTTAACGTACAAATGGATGATTTTATATGTCCTCATTATAAATAAAAAGACACCCAAAAAAATCACCCTAAAGAACCATTCAGCACATCACCTAATGAAAGTAGGCCTTTTTCCTCTCTAATTGCCAGAGAAAGCCTTTCTTGTTATGAAGCGCATTCAAGACGTGATAAAATGGACGTATTCTACAAAAGGAGTGACGTATAGATGAAAGAGGAAATGATTCAGCGTTTCACAAGTTATGTGAAGGTAGATACGCAGTCAGATGCAGAAAAGGAAAGCTGCCCATCTACTGAAGGACAATTGAACCTGGCGAGACAGCTTGTTGAAGAAATGAAGTCCATTGGGATTCAAGAAGTGACAATGGATGAAAACGGCTATGTCATGGGAACGATCCCATCTAACACAGACAAAGACGTGCCGACCATTGGCTTTTTGGCTCATATCGACACAGCCACTGATTTCACCGGCAAAAATGTAAAACCGCAGCTTCATGAGAACTATCAAGGCGGCGACATTACCTTAAATGAAGATCTACATATCGTTTTATCTCCACAACAGTTTCCAAATTTACAAAAGTACCAAGGACATACGCTGATCACAACAGATGGCACTACCCTGCTTGGTGCTGATAACAAAGCTGGTATCGCAGAAATTATGACAGCTATGCATTACCTAATCGAACACCCAGACATTAAGCATGGAAAAATCCGCGTCGCTTTTACGCCAGATGAAGAGATTGGCAGAGGGCCGCACAAGTTTGATGTTGATGCCTTTGGCGCTTCCTATGCTTACACAATTGACGGCGGACCGCTTGGCGAGCTGCAATATGAAAGCTTTAACGCAGCAGGTGCGAAAGTATCCATTAAAGGAAACAACGTCCACCCAGGAACAGCTAAGGACAAAATGGTCAGCGCTGCGAAAATCGGGATGCTCTTTCATAACAAACTTCCTTCTGACGAATCTCCGGAGTATACAGAAGGCTACGAAGGCTTTTTCCACCTGACGAAATTTGTAGGAGAAGTAGAAGAGGCGGAGCTGCAATATATTATCCGTGATTTTGATAAAGAGAAATTCAACAATCGCAAGGCATTGTTTGAAAAAATAGCAAATGACTTAAAAGCCACCTACGGAGAAAACAGCATCACCCTCAGCATTCAGGATCAATATTATAATATGAGAGAAAAAATTGAGCCGGTGAAACATATTGTGGACATAGCTCATGAAGCCATGGAAAATCGCTCAGTCACACCGGTCATTGAACCAATCCGCGGCGGCACAGATGGCTCCCAGCTTTCATATAAAGGTCTACCAACGCCAAACATCTTTACTGGCGGAGAAAACTTCCACGGTAAATATGAATTTATTTCCGTTGAAAACATGGTGAAAGCAACCGAAGTTATCGTTGAAATTGCCCGTCTATTTGAAGAAAAAGCATAGACATGTTTACAACCGTTCCTGTTCGGGAACGGTTTTTTAATAAAAGTTTACAATTTTCTGAAACTTTTATGACACTTATTCGTACTAATAGAGACAACCCCAGAAAAAATTCTTCTTGACGAGTGAAATAACTGGAAATATAATAGTTAAAAACAACCAGTATTTTAGACCTAAAATAGCAGATCGAATGAACCTTAAGGACTAAACCGATTCTGCTGCTTATTTTCAGTTATAAACATCACTCACCCTGTCTACACTTAAAGAATAGGATGAATTGGAGGAATGTCATATGATGATTTTATTGATTATCGCTTCACTTTGCTGCTACTTACTATTCTCTTTCAAAAAAGATAACCGCACCCAAAAAAGAAAAAGCGCAGAGCTTTCGGAGTTTGAAATCTTTCGTATGCGCCGCCACTACAACGGAAAACGCCGTCACCCACTAAACGAAGCACCTAAACAAGTATAAATCCAAATAAAAGAGCCTCATGAGGGGCTCTTTTTTGTTTGCATAAACAGCAAAAAACGACCAGATTCAGTGGTCGTTTTTCTTTTTATTTATATACCTTCGCAGGAACTTGAATCATAGGAATTCCAACATAATAAGGTGAAATTTCATATGGCTGGAAGACAACAGCAATTCCCTTTTTCGTGAAGTAATACTGTGTGTTGTAGTTGATTTCAATGTCACTTTTTTTCAGGTTCGCATAGAATTTACTTTTATGTTTCTTTGTGTAGTTATAAATATAATCTCTTACTTTCGTACGCTTTTTCTTTGTTTTCACAACGTCAGTCAAGAACAGCTGCTTTGTTTTTTTCTTTGTTAACACATAGTTCATGCTGGAAACCATTGTGTCCCCGTGCATGCTGCCATCATTCATGTAGTCATAGTTTAAGATACTTAGTTTCTTCCCATTGTTAAATTTCGTTTTAAACGATCTCTCGTACGTGATCTTCCCAAAGCCTTCCTTTTTCGCTTCATCCTTTAAGAACAAGTAAGTAGAATAAGAGAAAGCAATATCTTCTTTTAAATCACGATTGATGGTTTTCATATGCGCCTTGCTTAGGTTTTTCACCTGTGCATATTTGAACGTTTTTTTCTTTTTTATAATAATGTGTGCTTACTTTTGCTTTTTTTGCTTGTTTGGCATCCGCAGATCCAACTGGCGCAAACAAGGAAACAATCAGTGAGAAAATAAGCAGGCTGATCGTTAGGCCTTTTTTCATTGTCATAGTAAAAACCCCCATTTTTGTCTATTACCAGATGAGTATACCATGACAAAAGAACCAAAAGAAGTGTTTTTTCCATATTATTCTTCATTTTTCCACATCTGGTTTGTTTACCGTTTTCATAAGTTCCTGTATGCTTAATGTAGAATGCTAGATGAAGTGTGGTGTTTATCATAGAAGAGAATATTTTTAGTCACATTCGGACGACGTTTCATAGTTTGTCCCCAACCCAGAAAAAGATTGCCAATTACATCTTACAAAACCCTCAGAAAGTTGTGCTTCATTCTATCAGTGCACTCGCTGCTGAATGCAGCACAAGTGAAACGACGATCTTTCGTTTTCTAAGAAAAATTGGCTATGAATCGTATCAAGTGTTTCGTGTCCATGTCGCACAGGATATCGCGACCAATACGCCTCAATCCATATACGGCGAGATCGAGGCATCCGATAGTGTAGCTGACATTAAGCATAAGGTCATAGAGTTAACAACAAACTCTATCCAAGATATGAAACATATTTTAGAGGATCATGCCGTCACACAATTCATTGAACACATGAAACAGGCACATAAAACCGTCTTTTTTGGAGCAGGTGCGTCCAGCTTTATTGCTGGTGATGCTTATCATAAGTTCCTGCAGCTTGGTTTTGAAGTGAGCCTCTGCAGTGATCCGCATATGATGAATATGATTGCAACACACGCCACGGAACACGATTTTATCGTCGCAATCTCCCATTCAGGAGAAAGCAGAGAAATTCTTGACGCTGTACAGTTTGCAAAAGAAAAAGGGGCAAGGGTTGCTTCTATTACCAGCTATCCGAAATCTGAGCTCGCAAAACGGTCTGATTTTCATCTGCTTAGCTCTTCCAGAGAGACAACCTATCGATCGGACTCCATGATCTCCCGTATCAACCAGCTTGTGATCATTGATGTGCTATACGTCGCCGCTGTTTTAGAGCTAGGATCAAATGCCATTGAAAACGTGAAACGATCTAGATTAGCCGTAGCTAAAAATAAAACATGAACACAAAAGACCGGAGCTGATTCCGGTCTTTTTTTGTGACTTTTTTCATATTTTCCGTTGACACGTTCCTATCACGTCATGTACATTAAATGAACAATAGTTTATTTCCTACTATTAAATTTAAAAGATAGTATATATACTAACACAAAGAAAAGAAAGCGCTTTTTGTAAGGGTTTTCTATATAGGAGGCGGTCAACGTGACAAAGAAGATTGGATTTATTGGACTAGGTATTATGGGAAAACCGATGGCACTCAATCTATTAAAAGCCGGTCATACTTTAACGGTTTTTGACCTAAATGAGGAAGCGATTCGATCGTTACAGAAAGCCGGAGCAAAAGGTGCTGTTTCAGCAGCTGAGGCAGCTTCTGAAAGCGATATCATCATCACAATGCTTCCTAAAGGAGAGCATGTAGAGGCAGTCGTTTCAGGTGATCAAGGCATTTTAACGACAGCCGCACCTGGCACTGTCATCGTAGATATGAGCTCAATTTCTCCTGTAACCTCTAGGGCTTTAGCTGCTCTTGCCAAACAGCATCAGGTGGAATTTATCGATGCACCTGTCAGCGGCGGAGAACCGAAGGCAATAGACGGAACACTTGCCATCATGGCTGGCGGCGAAGAATCCATCTTTGAGAAAGTGAAGGATGTCCTGCTTGCGATGGGCACTGAGGTCGTATTAGTTGGGGCAAATGGGAGCGGCACAACAGCGAAGCTAGCCAATCAAATCATCGTCAATTTAAATATTGCGGCCATGTCCGAGGCGCTCGTTCTAGCCGCTAAATCAGGCATTGCCATTGATAAGATGTATGAAGCCATCCGCGGCGGACTGGCAGGAAGTGCCGTTCTCGATGCAAAAGTTCCTCTCATCTTAGAACGAAATTTTGAACCTGGCGGACGCATCGACATCAACTTGAAGGATTTAACCAATGTCATGGAAACTGCTCATGATATCGGTGTTCCTCTTCCCCTTTCTAGCCAGCTGCTTGAAATCTTCCACGCCCTCAAAGCGGACGGAAAATCCGGGCTTGATCATGGCGGCATCGTTCAATATTACGAAAAAATGGCTCATGTCGAAGTAAAGAAAGGATGAGATGATCATGAAGCAAAGCACTGACATACTGAATGCCATTCCGAAAGCAGATTCAAAGGCCATTCAATCAGCATACGAACAAGCACTGAGCAGCTTTCAGCATAAAGTCATTGTATTAGACGATGATCCAACAGGGATTCAAACCGTACATGGCGTCTCTGTTTTCACCGATTGGTCAGAAGAAAGCATTGAGGCTGGTTTTCTTGAAGACAGCCGCATGTTCTTTATACTGACCAATTCTCGCAGTATGACAGAGAAAGAAACTGCCGCTGCGCACGAAACCATTGCTGCAACCATTGTAAAGGTGGCTGAACGGCTTAATCAGGAATTCATCATTGTAAGCCGAGGAGATTCTACTCTTCGCGGACACTTTCCGCTTGAAACTGAAGTACTCAAAACGACCATTGAACAGCAAAGCTCCCGCCAGTTCGATGGAGAAATCCTTCTTCCTTTTTTCCAAGAAGGCGGACGCTTTACGATCGACAATACTCATTACGTACAGGAAGGACACGAATTAATTCCTGCTGGTGATACAGAATTTGCAAGAGACCGTACATTCGGCTTTCAATCCTCTCATCTAGGAGAATGGATTGAAGAAAAGTCAGAGGGATTGTTCACAAAAGAGAACACAACCTACATTTCGTTAGCTGATCTGCGGGCTTTACGCATCGATCAAATCAAACAACAGATCATGGGTGTGAAGGATTTCAAAAAGGTGGTTGTAAACGCAGTGGACTATGACGATGTCAAAGTCTTTGTCACCGCTCTCATTGAAGCCATTCAAGCAGGACAGCAGCTGATGTTCAGAAGTGCGGCCGCGCTCACAAAAGTACTTGGCGGTATAGGGGATCACGCCTTATTAACAAGAGGTGACTTGATACAAGAAGAAAGCCCTCATGGTGGTCTCATTATGATCGGTTCTCATGTAAAAAAAACAACAGAACAATTACAAGCGCTTGAGCAAAATAAAGAGATGGCTTTTATTGAATTTAATACCCACCTCGTGTTAGAGCCTGATGCCTTTCGCAAAGAAATTGACCGTGTCATTCAGCAAACTGAAGCACTGTTGGTAGCAGGTCAATCTGTGGCTGTTTATACAAGAAGAGAACGGCTTGATCTTGGGGATGATCGCCAAGAGGAAGAATTAAAGCTCTCTGTACAGATTAGTGATGCTGTAACAAGTATTGTCCAGCGCCTCACCATTCGTCCTAAGTATCTCATTGCCAAAGGCGGAATTACCTCCAGCGATATTGGGACAAGAGGACTTAGCGTGAGACGTGCGACCGTGGCAGGTCAAATCAAACCAGGGATCCCTGTTTGGCAAACAGGAGAAGAAAGTAAATTCCCTTTCATGTCTTATGTGATTTTCCCGGGAAATGTTGGGTCAAAGGATACGTTAAAAGAAGCTGTAGACATACTTGAAGGATAAGGCATAGGGGGTGTTTGCGCCCCCTTATGTACCACAAAGGAGGAAAGATCATGTCGTTAGTGTTTATTGGACTTGGCGTTTTGTTATTGCTTTTACTCATGGTTGTCTTTAAGTTAAACGCTTTCATTTCTTTGATTATTGTCTCTTTAATTGTTGCTGTGTTAGAAGGGATGACACCACTAGAAGCGATTGCTTCCGTCGAAAAAGGACTTGGAAGTACGCTTGGACACCTGGCACTCGTTCTCGGTTTTGGAGCGATGCTTGGAAAATTGATGGCTGATTCTGGCGGTGCTCAGCGTATCGCGATGACACTCATTGACCGATTTGGCATCGGAAAAATCCAATGGGCGACGATGCTGACTGGATTTGTGATTGGAATTGCTCTATTTTATGAAACCGGATTCATTATTTTAATTCCATTAGTCTTTACGATCGCTCAGGCTGCAAGACTTCCTGTGCTGTATGTGGGCATGCCGCTTGTCGCTGCTCTCATCACCACACATGGCTTCCTCCCTCCTCACCCAGGGCCGACTGCCATTGCGAATGTCTTTCAAGCAAACATGGGACAAACCTTATTGGTTGGGATTATTTTAGCGATTCCTGCTGTTTTAGTAGGTGGACTTCTGTTTACAAAACTATTTAAAAAAGACCAGTTGCACGCACATATCCCAAAGAACTTATTTAATCCAAAGGAATTCACAGAAGAAGAAATGCCTAGTTTCGGCATTAGCATATTCACCGCTGTTTTGCCTGTATTGCTTATGACTTTCAGAGCATTTCTAGAAATTTTCTTCCCTTCCTCCCCATTGCTGCCTACCGCTGAGTTTTTAGGCGAACCGGCGATTGCACTATTAATCTCAGTGCTGCTTGCCATCTACACGTTTGGGCTTGGAAGAGGAAAGAGCATGCAGGACGTGATGAAGTCCATCACGGATTCTATCGGCTCTATTGCCATGATTTTATTAATTATTGCGGGCGGAGGCGCCTTTAAACAGGTGCTCATTGATAGCGGCGTCGATCAATACATTGCAGGGATCATGCAAGGAAGCACACTTTCTCCCCTGCTTCTGACTTGGCTCATTGCTGCTGTCCTTCGTGTCTCTTTAGGATCAGCGACTGTCGCCGGTCTCACGGCGGCTGGCATTTCTGCACCACTGATTGGCCTGACGGGTGTCAGCCCTGAATTAATGGTGATCGCAACAGGTGCCGGCAGTATCACGTTCTCTCATGTGAATGATGCAGGTTTCTGGATTTATAAAGAATACTTTAACCTATCAATGGCTCAAACCTTTAAAACGTGGACATTGATGGTCACCGTGCTTTCACTTGTCGGACTTGCTGGTGTTCTTGTTGCTGATTTGTTCATGTAGGAAATTAAATTGTAAAAACCATTGACTTTTCCCTGAAAAGGTTGAATAATTGTGTTTATTAAGAAAATTGAATCAAAAGGTAACCTTATTAAGAGTGGTGGAGGGACTGGCCCTGTGAAACCCGGCAACCGCTGTTCCTAGGAACAGAATGGTGCTAATTCCTTAAGCAAGCAGATGCTTGTTTGAAGATAAGGCAGAGTTCTCACAGTATATGATGCTCTTCCTTATCCAAGGAAGAGCTTTTTTATTTGATTTTTTAACCTGAAGAAAGAAGGGATTCAGCATGACACAAGTACAAACCATTGGAAAGAAAACAACGAAACCGCCATACCGCGCAGATCAAGTAGGAAGCTTACTACGTTCAGAACGCATCAAGGAAGCACGCAAGCAAAAGGCAGACGGTACGCTGACAGCAGAACAGCTCCGACAAATTGAAAACGAAGAAATTACACGTATTGTAGAGAAGCAAAAAGAAATTGGGTTAGAGGTTGTCACAGATGGTGAGTTCAGACGTGCATGGTGGCATTTTGACTTTCTGGAAGGACTCGATGGGGTTGAAGGATTTGAAGCAGATCAGGGCATTCAATTTCATAACACAACGACAAAAGCAAGAGGGATCAAGGTAACAGGCAAGATCGATTTTACAGATCATCCAATGCTGGAGGATTATCGTTTCCTTCACAGCATCGCTGGTGATCATACGGCTAAAATGACGATTCCAAGTCCGAATATGCTCTTTTTCCGTGGAAAGCTTGAAAAAGGAGTGTATGACAGCTTAGAGGAATTCCACCATGATGTGGCACAGGCGTATAAGAAAGCCATCCGTGCTTTTTATGATGCAGGCTGCCGCTACTTGCAGCTGGATGATACGGCATGGGCCGTGTTCTTTTCTGAAAAAGGTCACGAGCAAATCAAAGCCTTTGGCCGTGAAGAGGATGAACTTCGTGAGTCGTTTGCGAAGACAATCAATGAAGCTGTTGCCGATCGCCCAGAGGATTTGGTGATTACTATGCACATTTGCCGCGGTAACTTTAAATCAACTTGGGCTGCTGAAGGTGGTTACGAAGCAGCGGCAGAAACAATTTTCGCCGGCTTAGATCTTGATGGTCTCTTTTTAGAATTCGACGACGATCGTTCTGGCGGATTTGAGCCTCTTCGATATGTGAAGAACCCAAACCTTCAAATCGTACTAGGCCTTGTCACTTCAAAATACGGTGAGCTTGAGCCAGTTGAACAGATTAAAAAACGCATTGAGGAAGCGGCTCAATATGTGGACATTAACCAAATTTGTTTGAGTCCACAATGCGGTTTCGCCTCAACAGAGGAAGGCAACCTGTTAACAGAAGAACAGCAATGGGAAAAGCTGCGTCATGTGATTGAGATTGCTGATCAAGTGTGGACTTCGTAGTTCCTCAAAGGACAAAAAAAGACAAACCGCTCATACTGCGGTTTG